>DASZZA010000113.1:0-3641 GCA_035545135.1 Lacipirellulaceae bacterium
AGAATTTTCCGCCGAGGGGGGAAGTGGGAAAAAAGCGTGCCACGCGAAAACGGACACAGAAAGCGGCTCGACGCTAGCAGCGTAATGATGAATTGTAGCCGACCGCGATGAGGCCGGGTTTTCTTCGGCTGACCCGGCGTCGTGGAGCCGGGCTACGGGGCTACTAGAGCAGTTTTAAAACCGCTCTGGGAGAGGGGAACAGCCCCCTTTTTGCTACGAAGACTCTGCAAAAGGGGACAGTCCCCGATCGGTTTCGAAACTGCGTGTAGCAATTCTTCTGTCGCAAGCTGAAGTTGGACGAATCCGGTTATCGGGGTAGACTCGTGCTTTGGCGAAATGTGGAAAACGAAGGTGGTCAGTCCCTTTTTTCTCAAAGCAGAAAAAGGGGACAGACCCCGCGCCGCGCAAGGAGGCGCCCCTATGACCCAGCCGATTCGCCTGGTCCATGCCAGCGATTTTCATCTGGAGCAGCCTCTCCACGGTCTGGCTGAGATCCCGGATCATCTCGGCGAGCTGTTGATCGAGGCGCCGTACCACGCGGCCGAGCAAGTGTTCGAGACTGCGCTCGCCGAAGATGTGGATGCCGTGCTACTGGCTGGCGACGTGCTGCATGTTGATCGGGCGGGCCCTCCGGGGATCGTGTTGCTGTTGGATCAGTTCGCACGATTAGGCGAGCGCGGGATACCAATTTACTGGGCCGGTGGCGAAGTCGACGGGCCAGACACCTGGCCGCGGAGCGTCACACTTCCCGACAACGTACACGTGTTTCCGGTTGGGCGCGTGGAGTCGTTCGATTTGGTGCGCGCTGGTGAAACGATTGCCCGCGTGCAGGGAACCAGTTGCCCCGAAGGAGGCGCGGTCGATGCGCGTGGGTTCTGTCGCGACGTGCACGGCTTGTTCACGATCGGCGTCGCGCACGGAACCAACGATTCGGCGGGCCACGAGGGGGACCGGGTTCACTACATGGCGCTCGGCGGCCGGCATCAGCAGCAAACGGTTGATGAACAACCGGGCATCGCCCATTACTGCGGTACACCACAGGGCCGCGCGGCAGAGGAACCTGGCCCACATGGGTGCACCGTTGTTACGGTCGACGAGACCCGGCGTGCGAAAACGCGGTTTGTCGCGACCGATAAGGTCCGCTGGATCGATCAGGCGTTGGAAGTCACTGCATCGACGAAGTCCGAGCAGCTTCACGAACGGATGGTGGAGCGGCTCCAAAAGCTGCAGGCGCAGCATCCGGGCATCGACCTGTTCATTCGTTGGAACATCCGTGGGACAGGCGCGCTGGTGAATCGACTTCGCCCGAACAGCCTGGCTGATGAGCTACTTGTGGACTTGCGACGTCAGTTCGGCGAACGGTCGCCCGTGGCATGGAGCGAATCGATCCGATGCGACTCGCCGCTGAGCGTACCGGCTGAATGGTACGACCAGGAGACATGCCTGGGCGATTTCCTGCGCGTTGTGCGTGAGTTTGAGCAGCAAGAATCGGCGTTCGATTTGCAGCCGTTTTTGCCGGAGAACGTCCGCGATGAGTTTTTGGAAAGCGTCGCGCACATTGAAACCAACGCGGAGCATGAAGCGCTTTTGTGCCGCGCAGCAAAACTCGGTGTGGACCTATTGACACTACCTTTGGAAGAAGGCGACGCGGCCAAATAGCTTCGGCGGTGACTTCGAATTTAGCTGCACGAGATTCGGCCTGGCGGCCGACGCGAAACTGAATCGAAGACCAATCGCAATTCCCCATTCTCATGAAAATTACGGATCTCAAGATCGAAGGCTTCGGCGTGTGGCGCGAGTTGGTGCTGCGCGGTTTGTCGCCTGAGCTGACGGTGTTCTATGGTCCGAACGAGGCCGGCAAATCGACCCTGATGCAATTCATGCGATCGGTGCTGTACGGCGTTTCGCCGATTCGGCGCGAGCGTTATATGCCGCCCGTGAACGGCGGCCGGCCCGGGGGTTGGCTCAAGGTTCAAACCGACGGCGGCCCGCTGACGATCAATCGCTACGCCGATCGCGGCCCCAAGGACGTGGGCAAGGTAACGATCGTGACGGCCGACGGCGAGGAGCAAGGCGATCGCCTGCTGCGCGAGGCGCTCGAACACGTGGACGAGCCGACGTACAACAACATTTTCGCGGTGGGGCTTCGCGAGGTGCAGGAACTGGGTTCGCTGAGCGATACGGCGGCGGCGCAGTGGCTTTATCGGCTCACGTCGGGGTTGGATCGGATCTCGCTGTACGACGTGATCCACATGCTCGAAGGCACACGGCTCCGGCTGCTCAATTCGTGGGAGGAGAAGTCGGAGCTTCGCACGCTTCTCTCTCGCCAGGAGCAACTGCGCGGCGAATTGGACGAACTGGTCGCCAAGGGACGTCGTTGGGCCCAATCGGCGGTGCGGCTGCGCGAGCTGGCTGAGGAAGTGAATCAGAGGCAGGCCGAAGCCAAAGCGATTGCCGCCCGCGGGCGCCGGCTCGAAGTCGCCATCAACATCAAGCCACTGTGGGTCAAGCGCGCGAAGCTCGACGACCAGTTGGAGCGATTCACCAACCTTCAACTGCTCGAAGAGGGCACGATCGCCGCGCTCGACGACTTCAACAAGAGAATTGAGGACCACGAACGGCAACGCGATATCCTCAAGGGCCAGCGGCAACAACTTCGCGACGAAGCCCGGCGGCTTGGCATTAACGAAGTTCTGGTTCGCAACGGCGCTCGGCTCGAAGCGCTGCTGGAGCAACAGGACTGGCTGCAATCGGTCGAACGGATGTCGGCGGAGTTGGCCGACGAGGTGAGGCACCTCGAGGCTCGCCTGGCCAGTGAGAATGAACGACTAAGTCACGAGTGGACCGGTGCCGGCAAGATTCCGCCGCGGATCACGAGCGACATCGTTGAGCAACTCACACCACAGGCCCGTGCGATCGAAGCCACCGAGCAAATGGTTGCTTCGGCGAAGCACGAGCTTGAAATTCGCCGCAGCGGCCACGAGGAGTTGGGCAGTCAAATCGAATCGGCAATGGTCACCGGCGAGAAGCTGGGCCTGCCGAAGGACGTCGAGTCGGCCGGCGACCTGGTCGCACAGCTCAAACACCGACAGCAAATCGAAAAACAAATCGCGGCGGCCCACAGGCAGGCGGATGAATTACAAGCCGAGGCGAACGACCTGGTGGAAGAGCAGGTGGTTCCGATGGGGCTGTTCGTATTCCTGACCGCGATGTTCATGAGCGGTTTCGTAGCGCTGGCCGCCTGGTGGTACCTGCCCGCCACGATATTGGGCAAATACGCAGGCTGGATTGCGGTGGGCGGAATCGCTGGTTCGCTCATCGCGTTTCTCGTGAAGTTTCTGACGGAAACTTCGGCGTCCGACCGCTTCGACTCCTGCCATCACCAAATTGAGAGTGCACTTGACCAAATCGACGAGTTCGAAGCTGAGCGGGCCAAACTCGACCAGGAATTGTCGTTGCACGGGGGCCCGGTGGCGCAGCGTTTGCAACATGCGGAGCAGCACCTGGCCGAACTGGAGCGTATTCTGCCTGTTGAAAGCCAACGCCGCGAGGTGGCGCAGGAAATTGAGTCGATCGAGCGACGGCTCAAGCTGGCCGAAGAGAAGCACGCGGCTGCGGCGGCGAATTGGAAAGGGCGACTC
>DASZZA010000114.1:0-6479 GCA_035545135.1 Lacipirellulaceae bacterium
GCGCTACCGCTTTCATCCACGGCCGCGAGCACCGGTGGAACCTGGGAGCTGCCCGGTGGCGCTCGTCCGGCAAGCAGCATCGCCCGCAGCGGAGAACGACGCGACTTGGAAGAAGAAGCCCTTGCCCGCGGCATCGGCGAACAAATCGATTACTGGCGCGAAAAGGGCGATTGGCAAAAGATCAAGTGCATGGAAATGTTGTTCGTCGCCGGCGCCGCTAACAAGGAAGCAGCAACCGCGCTGGGAATCAGCGAGCAGCAAGTCGCCAATTTCAAATTCGATTTCCTCGACCGTCTCCGCAAACTTGTCAAACAACAACGACTCAACGAAGATGTGTTTCCGGAGCTGTATGAAGAAAAGTGAGCAGGTGAGTAAGTGAGTATGTCCCAAAGTGGCGCACTCACCTACTCACCTACTCACCTACTCACCTACTCACCCATGCCCGCCGACTTTTCCAACGCCGACCTCGAAGCATTTCTCGATGAGGCGCTGCCCGCTGAGCGCATGGCGGCGATCGAGGACGCCCTGCGCGGCAGCGATGAATTGCGGCAACGACTTACCGCCGTCAACGGCCGGCGCGATGCCGGAGTTCACTCGCTCGGTGAAATCTGGCGGCGTCATCGGTTGAGTTGCCCATCACGCGAGCAGCTCGGCAGTTTTGTTCTCGGCGTGTTGCCGCGCGACGTGGCCGACTATATCGCGTTTCACGTTGAAACGATCGAATGTCGGTATTGTGCCGCGAATCTCAGCGATTTGCGGTCGCACCAATCGAGCGGGCAAGCGGAAGGTGCCCAGCGACGCCGGAAAAAGTATTTTCAATCCAGCGTGGGGCATCTGCGAAAGACGTAGCCTCGTCGCCTTCGGACCGGTCGCTTCTGCCAACCAGTGCAAGTGTTAGAGCCTATTCCAAAATGCCGGGGACTGTCCCAATTGTTGCGGAGTCCGCGGAGCAAAAATGGGACAGCCCCTTCTACGGGGCTTTTGAGAATAGGCTCTTAACGCAAATTGCCTATTAACTTTTCGAAGTGCTCCCGCGGGTACAGGCAGAACGAGTACTCCCGCGATCGAAGGATTGCCTCGCTGCGTTTTCGATCATCGACCTCATCCCGCTGACGCTCGATTTGCGCCCGCACCGGTGCAACGAATGGTTGAAGCGCTTCATTTGCCGCTGCGATTCCCCAATGCCGCTCCTTCGCATTCTCAGGAGTTTTCCTTACGGCAACCCAGCGGCGCTTGTCCGCAATAATCTCCTTGACCCGCGAACGATTATCGCCGGCACCATTCATTTCGATGAAACGCTCCGGATGATATCGCAGCTCACGAAGGCGGTGCTGCCAATGCCCCGCCTCCATTGAATCAATCGACTCATGTAGGATCGGCAGCCGCAGCGTCGCCGATACCGTGGCGAATTCGGGCGGCTCAAAGCCGAAGAATTCACGCACGATTTGATCGGTTACCTGATCGTACTTCGCGCCCCCGATGCCATGCAGGAACAAATCGCTGAGTACGAGCCTCGCAAACAGCGTCGTTGTGAGCGCGCGGGTGCGAAGCTTGATGCCACGCGATGCCAGACCGGCAAGCTGTTCGGCCGCCGACGCACCGTCGCTATCGTCCGACAGCGACAGCGAAATCGAAAACTCGTGCTGATCGGTGATCGCCAGCGCTTCGGCCGCTTGCCGTGCGTACAGCGGCCGCCGCTGTGGATCTTCGGCCGACCAGATCCAGAATGGCGATTCCAGCCAGCCGTCAGAAGCGACTAAATCGGGCACCGGCTGGGCATGACCCCGGATGCGATGGGCACGTCGATACTGGGCCAATGAATCGTTATAGGCCGCCCAGAATCGCGGCAAATTTGCCAGCACGTGGGCGACGAACCACGCAAACTCCGGCAGTTCGCACACAGCGCTTTGTGGAAGTTCGAGCGTTTCATTCTGCCACGATTCTTCGAGCGCGTGCCGCCCTTGTGCCAATCGCAAACCAAGATTCCGTTGCGCCGGATTGCGCTCCATTACCAACTGCCAAAGGTCCCCCACCATCGGGTTGGCAACCAGCGGACGGACTCGCGAGGTCGCTCGGTCGGCGAACGTATTGAACGTGGAGGCGTCGCGAATTTTTCGCTCTTCGTACGGCACTTCCGCCGCCGGCTCATCGTATAACACGGCTTCCGAACGTGGCCTGTCGACCGTACCCGTGGGGACACGAATGGAAACATTGCGGCAACTGTCGCTGTCGATCAGCAAGTGAATGCCGACGCCATCGACCTGCTTGGCCAGCGCACCCAACACGAAGTTCTTGTACCACACGCCTGGGTGAAATAACTCCGGCTGATGTCCGGACAGGACGAACAGCACCTCGCCGGGACCCGACGGCATTCGCCACCGCTGCGGCGCGTCGCGATATTGAAGCGTATAGCGAAGCGCCGCATCAAACAGCCCCCGGCGCGCCGCCGCACTTAACTCGCTAAGCGACCGGCCCTGAAAGTCGTATTCTAGTTGCGCGTGTTCAGCCGCATTTTGTACGGCCACGTCGGGCAGGGTACCCAACGACGGGTCGATAAGCGTTTCGCCATCTTCTGCCGGTGCGCGCAACGCCCGATACTCTTTGGCACTTTCCATCAGCATGGGTCAAGGGAGGCAGAGTAACAGGCTTCGATCGGTGGAAAGCGTTTGTCTCAGGACGTCGCCACGTCTACGAACATTTGCACTTTGCGGCGTCCGGTTGCGGCGAGCGTTCGGCACGGTGCTGGACGCGAACTGTCGGGCCGGTGCTGCCGTCCTTTTCGGCCCTAGCGATCGCCTGATCGAGCACACGGTGATAGTACTCAATTCGCTTGCGGCCATCGTCCAGGCTGCCGCCGAAACTCCGCTCCTCATCCAGATATATCAAAGGCACGGGTACTTCGACAATCCTCAAATGATGATATGCGGCCTGCACCCAAAGCTCGATCGGCATACCATAACCAGGTTCGCTAATCGAAAGCTTTGCAAGAGACGGTACGCGATAGGCCTTAAATCCACAGAACGCATCGGTAAGCGATAGTCCAAGTCGCTCGTTGAGCTCGCGCGTGATTTGCACGTTGATTTGCCGCCGCTCCGCCGGCGCCTGCCGCGCCACTTCCTTCGGGCATAAGTAGCGGCTCCCCGAAGCAATATCGGCGTTCTCGCAAACCGCGACCAATTTGCAGATTCGCTGCGGCGTGTGTTGGCCGTCGCAATCGATCGTCACCAATACGTCGTAATGATTGGCGATCGCAAAATCGAATGCCGTTTTCACGGCCGCACCGTAGCCGCGGTTCGCTTCATGTCGAATAGTGCGGATGTCGTTCCGAACTTCGAGCAATTCGCGGGTGCCGTCGGTGGAACCATCGTCGACGACAAGCACGTCGTCCGCGTAACGAACCACTTCATCAAGCACTCCGTTGACGTGCGAATGCTCGTTGTAAACGGGCAGGGCAGTTAGATAGCGAGGCGATGCTTTCATAATTGCGCCAATTCTCGAAGTAGTTCAGGCATGGCTTGCCAAACTGTCCCTGCCTTTGGGTTGAACCCTGTGCCACAGAGCATTTTAGATGCCCACCTTTATGGGTCAACCGACGCGTTCGCAGGAACGCCCCTAACCTTGTGTCGGCGCCTCGCCGAATGAAGATTCTGCAAGCCCGATGCCCGTTACGTTTGCCCAATCGTCAAGATCGGTCGGTAGCCAACGGTGGACGCTTTGCACCGCCCGTGGATGGCGCCCCCTGATTAGTTTTCGTCGCGTCCGAGCTGTCCTTCTTTTTGGACGGGTCCGCATCCGACGCACTCTCCGCCGTCGCAACAATTCGGTATTTAAGAATGCGTGGGCCGTTCAGTTCCTCCAGGTCGAGCCAAAGCTCTTTGCCCAAAAGCTCGCGGCCGTTCGAGATCCGATACACTTTGCGATCGGGGGTTTTTCCCAACCGATAAACCTGCATTCGCTGAGGCCGGTGGCCGTACGCCCATAACGAACACTTGAAGTCGGCTAGGTGCGGCGCCTTGTTGGTCATCGTCTGTTCGACCACCAGTGTACCCTCTTTGTCGAGGTGCGATTTCACATCGAGCGTTAGATCTTCCGTTCCGACTTCCATTTCGCGATACACGCTGAATTCGATCTTCTCGTCGGCTTCGACGGTGAAATCGATACGCACCGGCTTTTTGCCATACAGCGCGCTCTTTAATTGCACGTCAAACGGGAACTTCATCTTTGCATTGGCGGCTAACTGGAAGTTGCCCTGCGATGGCTCGATCGTCCAGCGATCGGGAGCGAAGCCGGTGGTCGGCACCATCTCCTGGTCTGTCGTGTACTCGCCGCTTCCGCGGTCCTGCAGCACAAAAACCTTGACCGTTCCGCCCACGCCCTGTGGAAAGAAGTTCGTGAATTGGAGTGAATTGTGCTGCCGTTTCGAGATGCTGGGAATTTGGCGCTTCTCGAAGTGCGTACTCATCCGCCATTGTGTGACGGCCGGATGCAAACCGAGTACGAACGTCGGTGTCGGTCCGACCTCGATCATTTGTTCGTGTCCCTGCAATTTGGCTGGTGTCGCGCGGCCCAGCAGATCGAATTGCTGCACGTGTTCGCCGAGATACAAGATCTCTCGCGTTGGTGCGGCGTTCCACACAACCATCACAACCTGGCCGTCGCCGCGCATGAAAACGCGGTTGTCGCTCCCGAAGGGCAACTGCATTTCTCCGAGATATTTCGCGCCGCCCAGCATGGCGGCCGTCGTACGCCAAGGCAGAAGCAGATCCGCCGGCATGCCGTCGGCGCGCATCAACCCGTTGTCGTCGTCGAATGGCTTCGACACGAAGATCGCTTCCGCTCCGTGCACTTTCGCAGCGATCAATCGATGAACGAATTCGGTGGCACGCGCTTGGAATGCCGCCTCGCTGTTTTCCGCCGTACCCGTAGGGCGCGGCGGCGGCTCGATAATCACCCAGCGCTGCGCCGAGTTCGACGGCGGCATTGACAACAGCTTTTCCCATTTTGTGGCGGTTGGCTCCTTCTCGGAGCATAACTGCTCGAAATCCCACCGCACGTTTCCTGTTTGCGCATTTGAGTTCGACCAGTCCCAGCACATGCCGATGCGAACATCTTGTCCGAATCGGAACAATGCCGTACGCAGGTCGGCGATGTGCTTGTTCAAGGCTTTCAACCCGGAGTAGCTCGTGTCGTAGTCGCTGCCCAATTGCCACCATCGAACGCGCAGCGACAATCGCGTCATCACTGGCTCGAGCGCCGCAACCCACGTGGACGAGGTTTGCGAAAGCAGGTCGGCAATCGAGGTCGGGTGGTGCAGAGCGTTGCCGGATTGCAATTGGTTCGGCGGGCGGTCGATGATACCCACTACGTCAATGTTCGACGCTCCAAGCAGTTCCACAAACCGGATCAACTCGTCGCCGCGCCGCGGACTAGTTGCGTCGAACCACAGCGGTACCTTCACCCAGTTGATGCCGACCTCTGGCAAGAGTCGGCTTAGGTCTTGAAACGGCAGCGGCCGGTCGCCTTCCGGCAGCGACCAGCCGAATTCTCCATGTCGCGGCATGGGTAGCTTGGGCACAACGACAAGATCAACGTTGCGGCTGCCAAGTTGCCGCTCAGTATTCATGCGCACTCCACCAGACGCTACGGCACTCTTCATCAGCACGACGACGTGGTAAAAACCGTAGTCCGGTATTTTCGGATGCCAATGGATCGTACCCTCGTAGCCGGCCGGTCCCACGCCAACCTCAGTCGCTCCAGCACCGCGAGGAGCACCATCTGCAATCGCCCGTCCGTTCAAACGGAAGTGCTCCTTCTGCAATGCCCTGTTCGTTCCGTCGAGTAATTGAAAGTCGATTTCCGGATCGGGCTCTCGAATGCCCGACAACGTGCATTTTATTTCGACGCCGTCCAAGCTCGTGTAGACGTTGCAAGAATTATTCGTCGTAACGTCGATCCGCGGCAATCGTTTGAGTGTGACGTTCGCAAGCGACACATGGCCGTGCAAATCGCCCTTGTGACCTTGCAGCGCCTGCAATCCGATCGTGACGTGATCGATTGAAGGGTCGGATGGCTCCACCGGCCCAAGCTGAATGGATTGCCAGCCCTTCGTCGTTGAAAACGGGTCGGTCTTCGCGGTTTGCAGCACGCGTCCCGCCGAATCACAAAAATCGAGCACGATTGTGACCCGGCTGTACTGCAGCCCGACGTTCTTTAGTTGTGCTTCAAATACGTAGCTGAACCTCGACATTACGCGGATCGGCGGACTGACCACCGCCGCCGAAGCCCCATCGAGATCGATTTGCAACGCCTTGTGCCCGACGGCAGTTGCGTCCTTCTGAATCGCAATTTCCACGTACTGCGGAAAGCCCATGCCCGTTTTGCGAACCCAATGGTCGGGCCAGGCGTCGTAATTGATGTCCCAGTTGTCTCCGAACGCGCAGTGAAAAACGGTCACGGCGTCGGTTTGCCGGCCCTCTTCC
>DASZZA010000115.1:0-16208 GCA_035545135.1 Lacipirellulaceae bacterium
TGGCCACGATCTGCTCGTGCGCCGCGTAGTCCTGGCGCTGCTCGGGAGCGAGTTTGATGAAGAGGTTCCGGTCGGCGCGGCTGGGCAGCTCTTTTTCGACCTCGCTCTTGCGGCGACGGATCATGATCGGCCGGATGCGCTCGTGAACCTGCTGGAGCTGGAGGTAAGCCTCCGGGCGGCCGCGGTCATCGAACCGGTAGAACTCGCGGTTGAAACGAAAGAGCGGCCCGAAAATCCCCGGATCGAGGAAGGAGACGATCGAGTAGAGCTCGTCGAGCCGGTTCTCGATCGGCGTGCCGGTGAGGACGAACGCGTACCGGCTGCGCAGGCGCTTGACCGCCTGGGCCGTTTTGCTCGCCCAGTTCTTGATGCGCTGGGCCTCGTCGAGAACGACGAGGTCGGGTCGCAGGCGGGCGTTTACGTCGAGAGCATCGGCGAGCATCTGCTCGTAGTTGACGAGCGTGAAGAACGGCGCGGACCCGTAGGCGCGCAGGCGGGCGGCCTTGTTGCCGAACACGATTTGGAGCGGCAGTGGCGTGAACCGGCGGATTTGCTCCTCCCACTCGGCCTTGAGCGACGCCGGCGTCACCACGAGCACGCGTTTCGCCTGTCCCAGCCGGTGGAGCAGCGCGCAGGCCGCGATCGCCTGAATGGTTTTCCCGAGCCCCATCTCGTCGGCCAGCAGCGCGCGGCCGGTGAACGCGAGGTGCAACATCCCTTCGCGCTGGTAGGGATAGAGCGGCACGAGCGTCTCGTGCGCCGGGTATTCGCCAGTCTGCACCTTCTGCTCGTAATCGCGACGCAGCTGGCGCTTCTCCTCCGCATGCTGCAGCGATTCCAGCCAGGGCGCGACCAGGACGGACACGCGCGCGGCGGACGAGCTGCCATTGAACGCGCGGAGCGCCGCTCGAAACGCCTCGAGTGCGTCCACCGGCATGCTGCCGTCGGAGGCGAACCAGTGCCGCAGCCGCCGCGGCAGCGCGGCGAAATTGCGCTCGACGACCAGCGCCTGCCGCGCGGGGTCCGGGACGACGTCGATGCGGGTCGAGCCGTGCTGCCGCGCCTCCGTCCAGGCCTTCTTCGATCTGGCCTGCAGCATCGCGAGCACCGCCTCGACATGTTTGCAGGTGCCGAGCCCGTTGACCTTGAAATCGGTGCAGGTACATCCGAACTGGCGCGGCGCGAGATTGCGCACCTCGACTTCGTAGGCCAGGCCGCTCCGGGACTGCACCTCGAAATTCGAGAAGATGCGATGCTGCGGGGTGAGGTTCCGAACCCGGGGCTGCTCTTCGCGGGCGCGCAGGATGCGGCGGTTGATCTCGTCCTGATCGGTGGTACGCCAATCCGTGGCGTGCGGCAGCTGGAATTCCGTCGCGGAGGCGGAACGGCGGAAACTCGGCAAAGCGATTCGGCGCGCGGCGGAGGGCATGCGTATTGTCATTCGACAGCGGCGCGAAAGGTCGACAACTTTTCGCGCCGCTACGGCCATCGAGGGCGATGTCTTCGTCTGGAGGGACCGCAAATCGGGAGCGGTCATTCGTTTTGCCGGATATCCGGTTCGCGCGGTGGTCGAGTTGACGGAGCAGCCCCGCTGAACCGTCCGACTGACGACGCATGGCGTTCGATTCGGCCTGGCGCCGCCACCCCGCGTGCGCATTCGAGCTTGCGGCGCGGCAGACGAACCGGGGAACTTCGTCTGCGACCGATCATGAGCCGGAAGAAAAAGCGCCCCTTGCGTCCGCGGACCTTGCGCATGAAGCGCGCTGGCCGACTTCAGTCGAAGACAATTCCGAAAGGGTTAGACAATTCCGAAAGGGTCACGACTGTACTCTTAACAGAAGCATCCTCGACGGCGGAGTGCTGGGTACCGATTGCGGGCGGAGCCGGTGGCGAACGCCCCCACGGCTTTCAGCTGGGGCTTGTCAAGAGTACAGTCGTGACCCACTTGGAATTAACCCAGACGGGGCGGCAGGACGCCCGACACGTCGCGATTCTCGCCCAGGTGCTGCCGGCCTACCTTGAAGACCTCCAGAAGGCGGCAATCGAAGGACGCATGGAGGAGCGCAAGTTGATCGAGTTTCTGGAGCGCTTGCTTACCGTGGTCACAGCGGAAAAAGCCCGGAAGGTGCTCAAGGAATTACAGCTCGACGCTCGCGGCTTCTTCGTCGGGCTTGGCCATGAGAAACTGCTAAGACTCAGAGCATTTATTGATAAACGTGTGCCCCGAAAATTACATTAATAGGCAACTATGTTCGGCTGAAATTGCCGATGCTGGCTTCCCAGCCCGTCGTCTTTTGACAAGGATTGCGCCCACTGGATCCCCCGTTCACAATGAACTCATCCAGCATGTTCTCTAAGGCGTGCCGCATGCGCGCGATTTCACTAACCGTAATCGCTCGGGTCTTGATCTTCCCAATACAAACGCCTGGAAAATACGCTCCCTTAGCGGCCGCTCTCCATAACTGACTACAAACAAGTTTCGAAATCATGGAAAAACTGACCGCAACACAGAAGCAGACGCTCGTCGCTCAAATTAAAACTCTGGATCCCAAGGGCGAAATTGTAACCCTGTCGCCGAATATCGACTTTATCAGCGGCACGATTGCGTATCGCAAAGATAGCGGCCTCACCCTAGGTGAGACTGTCACTCGATTGAAGGATGAAGAATATGTGCGTGCTTGGCTCGTCGTGCGTCTCATCAGACTCTTCAAATATCCCGCTGACTGCCTCGACATCGAGCACACCTACACCATCGGGCGGCCGTCTCCGACGAAAGCCCAGATCGACATCCGAGTTCACGACAAGCGGGGAAAGAAGGCGCAGACGTTCATGATCATCGAGGCCAAACGCCCCGACGACTACGACTCATATTCCAAACTCATCGAAGACCAGCTTTTCGCAACGGGACGCGACGAATCGTCACGAGGATTGCGCTACGCTGTTTGGCATACGGTTGAATTCCGCGGAGATGAGCCGCACGACAAATGCATCATCATCGACTTCAAAACATTCACTGAGTATCGCCCGTGGATCGAGGCCGGTGAACCCGGCCACAATCTCGACCTCCCGCGTGAATACGGCGTCGTCCGAAAGACGAAGTTTGTTAAAGGTAGCAAAATCGACCTTCGCACCGACTTAACGCGGAAGGAATTGACGCAACTGCAACGGGACTTCCACAACCGTCTCTGGGGCGGGGCAAAGATGGGTGACACCGATGTCTTCAAGAATCTGTTGAAGATGTTCATCGCCAAAATCCACGACGAGAACGGCACCGACGAAGGCGCAGCTTACCGTTTCCAAACGGAGTTGAAGGACGGACGACCTGAAACTGCCGATGAGATTCTGGTCAAGGTCGATAAGCTATATCGCGAGGCCATTGCCTTCTATTTTGGCTACGACCAAGAAACGGTAAACCAGGAGCGCATCAATAAGGAGCAGTTCGGTGCTAATAAAGTCGCTTACGTGATGGAGAAGTTGGAAGGCATCTCTATCACCGAAAACAAATTTGAAGACGATGTTCTTGGCGCGTTTTTCGAGGGCATTGTTCGGACCGGTTTCAAACAGGAGAAAGGACAATTCTTCACTCACACGAACATCGTTCGCTTCGTTCTCCTCGCGCTCGACCTCGACCTCGATATCATCTCCCGCGTCAATAGCAATAGTCCCACTATCCCGCATATCATCGACCCCTCGTGCGGCTCTGGCACATTTCTCATCGAGGCGATGAAGCTCATCACTTCATCTGTGCTGCATCCCCGTCCCGGCGCACCGGCTGTGAATAGATCACGCCGCGCAAAGGATTTCGTTCAGGAATGGTTTCAGCCCGACGCCCAGAACCACAACATACAAAATCGGTGGGCGCGACAGTTCATCTATGGTGTAGAGGCAAACGGCGACCTAGCCCTCGCGACGAAGGTCAACATGATTGTCCACGGTGACGGCAACGCGAACATCTTCAAGAACGACGGTCTTGCACCTTTTTCCAAATACGAGCCAACAAAGGACAACCTCAATACTCGACTTCAGCTTGAGGATGGAGCCGACAAGCGGGCCAACCTTCCCTATAAGAAGTCGTGCAATGAGCAGTTTGACGTCGTCGTCGGCAATCCTCCATTCAGCCTCAAAGACGACCCCCGCACGCTGGCTGAATATGGTGGACGCTTCCTCTACGCGGAGAGAAAAAACTCTGAGAACCTTTTTATAGAGCGCTGGTATCAACTACTGCGCCCCGGCGGGAGACTCGGCGTCGTGTTACCCGACTCGGTTTTCGACACCAATGAAAACCTCTACATCCGTCTCTTTCTCTACCGCTTCTTTTTCATCAAGGCGGTTGTCTCGTTACCTCAGGTGTCTTTTCAGCCATACACACCGACCAAGACCAGCCTGCTCTTCGCGATAAAGAAGAAGACCGCCGAGGTTGAGTCGTGGGATTCAGCATGGCGCGACGCGACGAACGAATACGGAAAGCTCCGCAACTCCCCTGTGATCGCACAAGTGCTCAAAAATGACAGGCTGCGTAACGGACTGATCGATCTCGCGAACCGCTCCGAGGTAGAGTGGTATCCAGCCGCGAATCTGCTGACCACCGCTTCGCTCCCCGCCAATATCCGCACCCAACTCATCGATGCGTGCGACGGCAGCGCCGGCCAAAAGAAGAAACTCGCGGCTTTGCTCAAGGAATTCGATGAATTTGTTGCAGCCGACGCGCTCGGAAAATTTTCGACGGCACAGGAAAAAGACGCCCGGGCTACTGTTGGACGCCTTCTCCGGGACAAACTCACTCGGATCATTGCTAAGTTGCCGTTCCACGAACTGATCGAGGCAGCTTACGACGACCTCGTGGAAGCCGCAGACCTCAATCACACAGAAGATCCGCGCGGTGCGAACTACTGCAACGCTTGGTGGTGTTTCGCCGAAGTCACGTCCTCGGGAGCATACGATTATCCCATCTTCTTCGCCGAGGCTGGTCAGGTCGGTTACAAGCGAACGACACGCCATCCCGAAGGGATTGAGCAGCCAAACGACCTCTTTAGAACCGATGCTGAGGGCAACATCTCGATAGATACCAAGAATCCGCAGTCGATCCTCGAACACCTGCGTAGCCGAAATCTTTTCCAATGAATCGTGACACCCTAGATGAGGTTGCACGGAAGCGCTCTTATGACCGGAAACTCTCCGAGTCTGCATCCGGGTTCACATTGCGGTTTAGTGCGCGGTTCATGCACCCAAAATTTGCGTTGTTGAAGCGCGATTGGCTTGGTGAGGAGGATACGTTTGCTCTCAAAGGCCTCTGCGCGCGCCCGATTAAGCGCGGCGTTCAGCCCGACTACGACGAAAGCGACATCTACGCGGTTAAGACGGGGACCTTAAAAAATGGCCGACTCGATTGGGAGGGAGCGCAAACCGTCAGCGAAGCTTTTTTCGAGAGTGTCAAACGCCGCGCCGGGCTGCGCCGCAACGATCTGCTCGTTTCCTCGACTGGTGTTGGCTCACTGGGCAAGGTCGATATCTACGAGCGCGACGAACCTGCGCTTGCCGATGGGCATATTTCAATCGTCCGAATTCACGCGGAGAGGCACGAACCTGCTCTCCTCGCACACATTATGCGTCACCGCATCGTGCAATGGCAGATCGAGCAAGGACTCACAGGTTCGACGAATCAAATCGACATTTACCCGCACCAAATTGAATCGCTCCGAGTGCCACGGCTCGGTTCCAGCGTCCGGGAAAAACTACTCGCGAAAATCTCCCGCATAGAAACCGACATCTCCACGGCGCAGGCCGCATTGCGTGCACCGGATGATGTGATTGATGAAATCCTCTGCGCCGAGTTTGACTATCCTCTGGTGGAATATCGCGAGCGGGCACGCTTGCGACACTTTGCGCGGACGCTCGGAACGATGGCCGCAGGCTTCACGCTGCGAAACTCGGCGAAGTTCCATCACCCCGACTTTGAACTAACCGAACACTTCTTCGCCCGCACGCCGCACGAGCGAGTGAAGGCGTTTGTCGCCGTCCCCATCCGTCTCGGTGCGACGGCCACGAAGAGCGACCTAATCGAAGAAGGCGATGCTTACTACGTTCACCCCGGCGCTACGAAAAAGCAGCGCGCCATCGCTATCGACGACTGTCACCAAGTTACACAGGAATTCTACGATGCCCACCAACGCCGTTTTGGCCTGCGCTCCGGCGATGTCATCGTCAACCGCTCCGGCGAGGCACTTGGGAAAGTTGCCATCTTTGAACACGAGGATGAACCGGCGCTCGCAAGCGATTTCACGATGCGTGTGCGTTTCAACGACCGCATGAACCCACGCTTCGCGTGGTTCT
Organism: Lacipirellulaceae bacterium; assembly: GCA_035545135.1. Classification (GTDB taxonomy): domain Bacteria; phylum Planctomycetota; class Planctomycetia; order Pirellulales; family Lacipirellulaceae; genus JABDGM01. The sequence goes on from DASZZA010000115.1 coordinate 6,331, forward strand.
TCTTCCGTTCTGTCATGTTTCAAGCGCAAATCCTCCGCGAGCTACGGGGATCCAGCGTTCCCAATATCTTCCCGCCGCAAGTTGAACGCATGCACATCGTGACCTGCCCACGCTCGCGCCAAAACGAACTGGCGTCGAAAATCACTGCGGCCCTCGCCACCCTCGACACCCACCGCGCAGCAATCGAGTCCAGACGAAAAGAAATTGCCGCACTGATCGATGCCGCAATCCATTCGTCGAAATCTCGCACGTAGTATAAGTTGTCGCGAAACCTTTGCTGCGTCTATGGCATCACGTTCAGAACGCCGCGAAGCAGCCCGCATGGAGGCGGGCATAAAGTCGGCCGTCTTTGGCGTCGTCGCTCTGGCGTTTCTCATCGGCGGGGTATCCGGGTTTGCTGGCGCGGTCACTGCACTCGTCTTTCTGGCCGTCGTCGTTGCCGTGGCAGGACTGGCGGCCTTTCTGATTTTGAAGAGCAGACTCGTCGCCAGGAAGAAAGCCGGACTACTGCTCATCATCGCCGCGTTGCTGACGGCGTGGTTTTGGAGCGGCGCCCGTGCTCCCCGGCAATGGCCGGAGGAACGCGCGACCGTCGCGTCCATCAACGGCCCGACCGCCGTCACCGAAACCGACTACTCTTACCGCCCCGACGAGGCGAAGAAAGGCACATCAATGGTAGTCACCCAGACGAAATCCTGGGCGAAGCTATCCGAAGCAAGGGGCTACCGGCCAGGTCCAACCGCAGTTTATTTCAACCGAGCCAACCCGAGTGAGGTCCGCTTTGAGCCAACCAACGGTTGGGTGCGCGCATCGGCGAGTCCCGGATCGACCCGGATTCGCGTAACTGGCGAGGGCACCGCCACACTCCGGATTGGCTCCTCGCTATTTCCGAAAACGGCAACCACGACCGGTCCCCACGTCGCAAGCTACACCGTGGGCGCAACGCTGCCGGTCTGGATTAACCCTGTCTCGCAAACCGAACTGAGCTTCCAGCCCCGCGCCACGGAAGGCGGCCAGAAATACTGGATGGCCGCACTCGCCGGCGCGCTGGCGATAGGCGGAATGTCCGCACTCGTCATCGGCAAACAATGGATCGATCCGTCAATTCCTCACCCGGCCAGCGTGCGTTTTGCTGGTGCCGGAGTCGGCGGACGAACTGCGCCGTCAACGTCCATCGCGGATCAACTCCGCGCCATCGACTGGTTTCAATTCGAGGCGGTGGCGGCACGAATCTTGGAGTCAGATGGCTGGTCCGTGCAAAAGAGCGGCGGGGCGAACCCAGACGGAGGGGCGGACCTTCTCGCGATCCGCAACGGGCGCAAGGCGGTTATTCAGTGCAAGCATTGGCGCCGCATTGAAGTTCAACCGAAAATCATCCGTGAGTTGATCGGCACACGGACCAGCGCGCAATTCGCGGCAGATGACGCGATCCTTTTCACCCTGAGTGACTGCACCGACGCAGCACTCGCGTGTGCGCGGGAAAACAACGTGGTCATATTCAACTCCGGCTCCATCGAAGCGGCGATTGAACGCCTCGGCATCGAGCGCTTTCCCGAACTGACCAATCCCGACGACAAGCGCTGCCCCAAATGCGGGGCCGTGATGGTCCTGCGCGACAAAGTCGAAACCCCGTTTTGGGGTTGCTCCACTTACCCAAGGTGCCGCGGCACGATCGAGCGGGCATGAGCCATGAGCATCCCGACACGACATTTACTGCCCACAAAACAATTCCTCGTAAATCGCTCCCGAGGTAGCGCACTCACCAAATGAAACTGCTCACTTCACCGGAGTCGCTACGGGCAGAGATTATCCGGCTCACCCGTGACTATCGGCATTTTGATTGGGCGGTCGCTTGGGCGAGCGGCGGGCACAAGGCATTCGATTCGTTGGACAAACACCGAAGTAAAATCCGGCGAATTGTGGTGGGCACTCATTTCCACCAAACGGCGCCTGATTTCATCGACACATTCGCCGATGTGCCGGCGGTGCGCTATCGGCTGGATCAGGACGGACTGAGCGGAGTCTTCCATCCGAAGCTCTACCTGTTTTCGAACGATAAATCGGACTGGGAGGCTATCATCGGGAGCGCCAACTTTACCGCTGGCGCGTTCACCAGGAACGTCGAACACGCCATTCTCATCGGTTCGGCCGACCAGGCTGACGACGTGAGCTACGCCGACCTCATCTCCGAGATCGATCAACTTTGGCAGAAGGGACGCCATTTCACGCACGCTGAACTGGCCGCTTACCGCTTGCGTTGGGCGAAAAGCAGAAAGGTTTTGGAGCGCGCCGCCGGTCACGATACCGGCCAGAAACGGCGTGCGAGCATCTATGATCGCCCGCTGCTCAATCTGTCGTGGAAAGGCTATCTTCAGGCGCTTCGCGATCAGGAGGAGAAATATTTCGATGACCGCCTCCAAGTGTTGCGCGAAGCCAAGAAAATCTGGGCGAGGCAGCCATCGTTTTCCAAGCTTTCGGTAGAAGATCGCAAAAAGATTTGCGGCACTGCATCGGAAAAGATCATCCGTTGGCGCCTTTTCGGGAGCATGAAAGGCGCCATCAAATTCAAGGCCGCTCTACGCGACAAGAATCGGCATCTGCTAGGTGCGCTTGATCGGATTCCGCTCCGGGGAGAGGTTAATGAACAGCACTACCGGTCTTTTATCACGGGCCTCGAGTTTTCGTTCGATCAGAAGAAGGAATTCGGCGGTCTGGCCGTGGCGACCCGAATGCTTTGTCTGCGCCGGCCGGACTATTTCGTGTGCGTGGATAGCAAGAACCGGCTCGGGTTGTATAAAATGCTCGGAGTCTCTCCGGATGAAGTGACCGTGGACTCGTATTGGGACACCGTTGTCGCGCCCCTCATCGACACTCCGTGGTGGCAGAGTCCTCGCCCGACTGGGGATGCCGACGCCCAAACGATCTGGGATGCCCGAGTTGCCATGATCGACGCCCTATTTTACGAGGGGCACGGCTGAGGCCCTGCGGCTCGTTGCTCTCCTGGAATGCCGGCCTTAGAACCCTTGTTCGAAGGGCTCGTTGCGGCACCAAAATATTCTTCCCTTGTAGAGCACAAAATGGCTCCGGCAGCCGACGGTTCTCCAAACCGAGGGCAAGAGACTGACCGTGCCGTTGCGGTGACGACGCACGCGCCAAGTGGGCCGACTATCTGGAGCCAAACTTAGGTGAATGGTCGATCCACAGCCACAAGGACAAGTCATCGCAGCCGCCCATTCGCACTCGTCGTCTCCTAACACGTAAAGTTTCTTCTCTGCCAACGGCGTTGGCAGATGTTCTACCTTCGTCCACTGGAACGCCTCAGCGCTATCCTTGGTCGTGCGGAAGAGGCGTTCAATCCAGCGTAGGAATCTCATGGTCATGACAGTTCCGAGTTATCGAGCATTGGCTCACAATCTCCACGACCGGTGCGCTTGCTAAGAAACGGACATGCCGGACCGTCTTCGATCCTCAACCATGCGCCATCGGACAACGAAAAAGTCTGCGCGCGAAATTCGCTGTTGGCATCACGTCGGAATGGATGAATCCGGGCCAGCATCTCGTTCACCGCGTGACTCGCCGCAAACCCGTTGATGCTGATCACGGCCGGGCTATCCACATTTACGCCCTGAATGTAGCCTTCCTTCCGCAAGGCCGCATATTGATCGGGAGAGCGCCGGCGTAGCGATTCAGCGCGCACCTGCTCAGCAGTGATGACGCGGCGGCTGAGGAGGCTTGAGCCGTCGGGAATCAAATAGTGAACCGCGGCGCAGACCTGTTGCACGCTGCCTTTCCCATCCGCTTGCAGGAGCACACCCACATCGACGTAGGGGATGATGTAAAAGGCAGCGACCCGATTCAGCGCGTCCCGGCCGTCGGCAGAATCGACGCAACCGAACAGAAAATCACAGCCCGCCAAGGATTGGACAACTTTGCGTTGGAGGATGTCCGTCTGATAGCTCGTCACCTTAGTCCCAAGACCCAGCCGCCGGATGGCACGGGCGAACACCTTCACTTTGGGGCGCTCCACCGCGGCGTCGGTCGCCACGCTATTGAGGATACGGTTGAGGTTCTTCCGTTCGATCACGTCGGGATCAACGAGCACGAGTTCGCCAACACCGAGTCGAGACAGCATTTCGACGACCCAGCTTCCCGTGCCGGAACAACCCACGACGCCAACGCGCATCTTCGAAAGCATCGAAACCGTTTTGGCACCGAATGCCTGCTGCGTCCGCAGGAAGGCTTCATCAAACGGCGCACCCTTGGTCGAACGGCCGTCCTCAAAGCTGACGATTTCATCGCCCACGACCACCACGCGAGCGATTTTCGAAAATCGACCCTCACCCCCGAGGAGACGTGCGAAGATTTTTCCCTCGGGCAGCATCACGGCGCTCGCATGGCCGATTTCATTCGGCGCGAGCTTGCGCAAGCTCCCGAGCAAAGCACGGTCGGCTGTGTCATCCAGGCCAGAAAACCGGGCAAATCCCGACGGATGACTGTGAATTTTCAGCACCACCATCTTTTTTCTCGCGACCTCTGAGAAGAGCGGCACGTGTGGTTCGGTCGGCCAAACGACGGAAACCGCACTCCGCTCGGTGCAATTTTCGTCCGGCACGGCATTGATCCGATGCACGCAGAGCACGGTGCGTTGGGCGCTACGATGCGTGCCGCAGAGCGCCACCGCGACTGATTCCTTGCCGTCACCGGCAAAGAGGGTTCGCTTGAGTTGGTCGTGCTGCGACGCCGTAAGACGAAGAATGATTTCGTGCTGAAGGAGCATTAGTTTGCGGCGGCTTCCAGCCACCGATGGATGAGGACCACATGAGTTGAAACGCTATGCACGCCCGGCACCCAGGAGTAATGCCGGGACCACCGCTGCCATTGCTTACCGTCAATCGCCTGCATGCACTGAGTTTGCCCGATAGTCTTCCCGTCGAGCCTTGCTAAATGGGGAAAGAAATAGGCCATATCGAGGCCGGCGGTCGGATAACTGGGCGGAATCTGCACGGCAACGGACCCCGTCCGATGGTTGAAGCCCTCACGAAACGGCATCTCGTGCAGGAGCAACCATTGGTTCCCCCCGTCACGGACCGTTTCCCATGGGATGCCCAAGGCATTGAGGCTTTCCTCGTCCTCCTCGGGCAAAGAAAAATCATGCCTCATGGGCTTCAACCCTCCTGCACCTGCCGAGGCAGGGTGTTGAAACGCTCGATGCCGGGCGTGGTGAAATCCACGACATCCGACAGGCCGATGGTCTTGATCACGCCTCCCCGGAGCTTTTGGGTCAGAATGTAATTTTCCGGGGGCGTTTTGCCGGCGAGTTTGAGCAACTCGGCGCCGGTCATTGAGCCTTGGCTCACGACGTAATATTGATCGTCGATGCGGATGCGGTAACGCTTGGCCTTCGGCGGCTTTCCGCCCGCTTTAGCGACCTGCTCCAGATCGACTTCATCGACGAGACCGGCATCGGGGCCGGCGTTGGGTTGATTCTTGTCTGACATAGTGTTGCCTCGGTTAATGGTTTGAAAGAGAGGACTGATTGTCCTTCACCGCTACAACGGGACCCCGTTACACGCCGCCTTACGTCGGTCCCCTGTAACGCCTTCTCGTTGGAACAGTGATGAACGGTTTATCCCTCCCAAAACTTCAGCGAGAGCCTCCCGAACGCGCGGCGAACAAAGTTGTCATGGAAAACGAGACGGATGAATCCCTGGTGACCTACATGGGATTCGATGACGACGAGCCCATCATGGCGGAAGACGCCGCGGCCGAGCTGTATCGTCGCCACTCCAAAAAGATGACCGGCTGGTGCGCGAAAAGCTTTCTTCTCTACCGCCAGAATCATGAGGATTTGGTTAAGAAAACGTTTCAGAAGGCTCTCCGCGCGGCAAAGAAGTTTGGACCGTTGAAAAAAGAGCTCTCCGACGCGGAGAAAACCAAGCACGTCAAGTTCTGGCTCTATTGTATTCTGAAGAACGTCTGCATCGATGCCTATCGCAGTGAAAACGCCGAGCGCGAGGAGCGTTGTGAATTCGATGTCGAGACCGTTGGGGCCGTCGTGGCGCTCGACGCGGTGGACTCCGAAGCAGCCGAGCCCCCGACCCACCGCCGAATCGCGCTCATTCGTGAGTTCGTTTCAGGCCTGGCACCCCACGACCAAGCGATTCTCTACAACACCATGCAGTATTACGACCGCCGCACCGGGCAAACCGTCATGCCGAAGGCTGTCTTGGAAGCACTCTGCGCCGAGCTGGGTATGACCAAGATTTCACTTCGAACTCAACGCTCCCGCCTCTTGGAGCGCTTGAAGCAACACGTGCTCGATAACGAGTAAGCCCCCTCGTCCGTCAATGCCCCGTCAGCTCCCGAAAGAAATGAACAAGCCCATTCCAACGAACAAAGCCACCCTCGCCGCTACGAAGCGTGCCCTGCGCGACATGATGAAGCAGGACGGCCTCGCCTTTCCCGAAACGCCGGAAGACATCGATCGCATTGAAGCCGCCGTCGACGATTCCCGACTGCCCACGCCCGACGTGAATAGCTTTCGGCAGTTTTTGCACGGCAAGGAAACCGACCGGCCAGTCGAAGTTTCTAAAATCCTTCCGTTTGAAAGCGCGGCGCTCGCGAAAGATCTCGCCTTGGCAGCCCGTAACGGCGGCGAGATCGATGCCGAAGTCCGCAAGCGGATGGACGAGCACCGCGCCGCCGCCGAAGCGAAGGCTAAGAAAAAACGATAATGGCCTACACGGAGTTGAGTGTTACACGGCGGCGCTGGATCGCCGACCTCGCGGAAACCGCTTTTGCGGATGCCGGGAGCGTCATTCCAGTGCAACCAACACCGCTCATTGAGGATCAGGGCATCACATTTTCGACCGGCGACTATGGGAACGCTTTCGATGGCGTGCTCGAACACCGGGGCGGGCAGTTTCACATTTACTGCAACGTGCGGGAAACGGATTACCCAGGCTCAACCCGAGCACGCTTCACCGTCGGCCACGAACTTGGCCACTACTTCATCGACGAACACCGGAACGCGCTCGCATCCGGCCGGGTGCCCGCGCACCGGTCGTTCATCGACAAGGCGGGCACATCCGTGATCGAAACGGAAGCCAACACATTTTCTTCGCACCTGCTGATGCCGCAGCACGATTTCAGAAAATCGGCGACGAAAGAGAAGCCCGGCCTGCAAGGGCTCCTCAATCTGAGCAGCACCTTCAACGTCTCCGCACAGGCGACAGCCATCCGTTACGTCGAGGAGTGCCCGGTGCCGTGTGCGGCGATGATGTTCCGGCCCGGCAAGCGACCTTGGCCCGCGATTTCTCCAACGTTGCGAAAGCTTGGCTATGATTATGGCAATGCACCTGAAGTCACCGCGCTGCCGGAGGGCTTCGCATCCAGAACCGCGCACGAGGCGGTTTCGGGTGGCGGCCTAAGCCCCGTTTTTGAAGCGCCATCAACCGCGAGCTTTTGGTTCGCACATGTCACTGCTTCGTCGCCGCGAAACTGTGTGATCGTTGAACAGGCGGTGCGGCTCGGCCCTTTCGGAGTTCTAACATTGCTGCTGTTTCCCCGGCTCTCATGACGCCGCCGATCCGAACGATTTGAACAAGCAATAGATTCTTATGCCCTACGAAGTTACCCTGCTCCGCACCATCTACGAACGCACCGACGGGTATTGCCATATCTGTCACTGCAAATTGTCGTTCAAAAACTACGCGTCTCTCGGAAATCGTGGGTCATGGGAAGTGGAACATTCGCGTCCACGCGCCTGTGGCGGCACCGACCATCGCAACAACTTGTTTCCGGCGTGTATTCGCTGCAATCGGGACAAGAGCGACTTCACCACCCGAACCGCGCGAAAATGGAATGGCACCAGTCGCGCCCCTTACTCGAAAGCCGTGAAGAGCAAAATGCGCGACGACAACGCCGCTGCGGGTGGGATACTGGGCGGATTGTTTGGATTGGCTGGCGGTCCGGTTGGCGTTGCCTTCGGGGCGGCCGTCGGTGCGGCAATTGGGCGAAGCATCAAGCCGCCAAAAGTATAGAAGCTTGATCCTGTCTTCGGTTGTTGGCGCCCGCGATTTCAGTCGATCTTGCTGTGGCGCAGGCGTCAGTTCCGATCTGCTTTGAAGGGGCTGGTTGGCGAGGTGGGCTGGGCTTGGAAGGTGTCGCCGGAGCTTCGCGCGCCGTTCCCTGCGGCGCTTTGCCGCGGCGCGCGCGGCCCCGAACGCCGCCAGCGCCTAACTGGGGTCGAATCCGGCCCCAGACCCCCGTTTTAGCCGACAGCTCGCGCGGTCGCGCGACAAGATGTGTTCAGCGGGCGTGACCGCGGGCGGCCGGCGCGCATGTTGCGCTTGATGCCGTGCTGTGCGCAAAAGCGCTGCAGGTATTTTACGCTGACAGCCATCCCCTGGCGCGCGAGATGGGCACGAAGTTCACGGATGGCATACGCCGGGCGCGGATGGCGGAGCATGAACAGGAGTACATTCAGCTTCCACCAGTCGGTGTATCCGAGCGCCGCTCGACGGCTAACGCGATCACCTCCTTCGCGCGAGACCGTGGTCGCTCTCTCCAACTGCCGAAAGATTCGGTGGTCGGCGAATGCAGCGTCCAGTAGATCGAGCGCGGCCCGAATGAGCAGCGGCGAACGTGCCGCTTGCTTACCCGCCGCGTGCCACGCTTCCGCCAAAAGAAAGGCCCCGAGATCGGTTTTAGCGGCCCGATAGCGTCCGATCAGTTTCTCCAATTGTGACCAAGTGAGCCCGCCGTACAGGCGGCGCGGAAATTTTCCTCGCACTTCGCGCAGTTCCTTGCGCCAGGCATCACCGTCGTCGCTCAGCTCGGCAAAGCGATGGACGGCGCCAGCGCGACCACGGAGCCGTTGCCGAAACAAGTCGCGGACTTTCGGATCGCGCGCGAAGTCCTCCCATAACCAATGCCGCAGCTCCGGCGACGCGCGGCAGAGCGTGAGAAAAAGCTCTGCCGCCGCACCTTCCTCGGTGGTTTCAACTAACCGCCGCACGCGATCTTCCGAGCCAGGGATGGGCATGGTGGTATGGAAACCGGCGCCGCCGAATTGTTCGGCGGCTCGAACAGCCGGCAAAGCAGCCGGTACAGCTCAGCAAGGTCGTCCCGGAGGGCCGCCGAGGCATTCGGTTGCCGACGGGCACGCGTTTCCTCACGCAGCACGCGAAGAAGCCGCGTGGTCAGCCGGATGTAGTCCGGCAGCATGGCAACAGTGACGGTTTCCGCGCGCGACTTGGGCTCGGTCGCAATCCCGAGGCGAAGGTACGCCTGCCTAATGCTGAGTCCGCACAGGAACGCGGCGTCGGACACCGCGGTGGCCAAGCGCATGTAGCGCTGGGCCGTGCGCGCTGTTCCTTCGAAATTGCTCTCTAGCCAGTGGAGCCACGCGCCCGCGCCCATCGAACGCTGAACGCGTTTCTTCTCGGCGACGAGCAATTGCCCCGCACGCCAAGCACACTGCAAGGCACGCGTCAGCGCAGTACGAGAATCCGCGGCGAACCGGCAGGCATCGGCATGAAGCCGATTGATCTCCGCCGCCGTGGAAACGACGGTGGCCGTTTCCATGACGCGAGGCCGGTGGAAAGCCGGAAATCGTCAGCCAGCTTGTGCACCCACTGGCGGGTGCGGCCGGTCGCGTCACCGATCTTTTCCATGGTGTCCCCATCGATCAGATCGGGCCGGATGCAGTAGAGCGCGATCGACGTGCGCAGGCCACGGTCCTCGATCGTAGGCGCGTCAGCCATCCAGAGCAGGAGCCGGCAGATGACTTCCAGCGCAAGGGCGCGAGCCTCGAGGCGGGGATCGACGGGATCGGCGAAGAACAGAGCATCATTTGTTTTCATAGGCGAATCAGG
>DASZZA010000116.1:0-3066 GCA_035545135.1 Lacipirellulaceae bacterium
CCAACTCGCCCGGCATGGACAATAAGACCGGCCTCTGGGTTTCATTCGAAGCGCTGCGCCGAGCGAAGAAAAAGGGCGGGCTGAAAGTGGCCTTGTACGCGGTCGCGACCGTGCAAGAGGAGATTGGCCTCCGCGGCGCGATTACAAGTGCTTATGGCATCAATCCGCACGTGGGCGTCGCCGTCGATGTCACACACGCCACCGACTGCCCTACCATGGAGAAGACCCAGGAAGGAGACATCAAGCTGGGCGGAGGACCAGTGATCTATCGCGGACCCAATATGAACCCGTGTGTCGTCAACCGGCTGCGTGCCGCCGCCGAGTCGGCAGACATCGCTATTCAGTGGGGCGCGAGCGGCCGCGGCACGGGCACCGATGCCAATGCCATCCAACTCGCCCGCGGCGGCGTGGCGGCCGGGCTCGTCAGCATTCCCAATCGCTACATGCATAGTGCCGTCGAGATGATCTCTCTCGACGACATCAGCCAAGCCGCCAACTTGCTTGCGCAATTCGCTCTCGCGATGGAAGCAGACGCCGATTTTACGCCGAAATGAAGGCTAATCCGTACTGATTACTCACTTACCGTGGATTTATGAAGAAGCTTTCTTACACGCTGCCCGTTGCCATTATTGCAATTGTGGCGGCATTATTCCTTGGTTATTCGCAATATCGTCGCCAAGTCATCTTGCAAGAATGCAAGGCTCTTTCGAGTGATAGAGTTAAATTTACTCTTAGCGACGGTTGGATTGATCGAGTCTGGCAGAGACTACCGACCGACATTGTGGTCACAATTAGCGCGAATCCGACTTCACAAGACAACGCCAGAGAAATTCGTATCAGGGACCGACTAAAGAGCATGGGAGCAAAGGATGTTCACTATTACGGTCCCGCAATGCCATGGCCACAGTAATTGACAAATGCTCGACGACGAGGGATCTGAGACTTCAGTCCCCGACTTTTCCAGGTTCGAAAAGGCGACGAAGTCGCGCTTTAAGCCACGCGTGTACGCTCGCGGTTGAGCACAAGGACATCGTTCGTCGTAAGTGTAGCAACGCCACGCGTCCGGCCATCTCGATCGAGAAACTCAACTTCAATGCCGTCCGGCGGCAACATCTCGACGACTGTGCCGACATCCCCAACCTCGATATCCGTTGCGCCGGCGCTGTTGAGCACCGCTACGATGTCGAGCAGTTGCGGCTGACGTGCCTGGCTCATAGATCGCCTCCACCTACAGTATATAGCACGTTACGAATCGAGGGAAATCCTCATCGCTGCGAACGATCCATGCCGAGCGTATTGTCGCTGTGCCAGTTGGACCAGTAAAACCGAAATCGATCACATATCGCTGGCCATACGTATCCAATTTGCCTATGAAGGCGTCGCCGGTGACAGCGGCAGTCTCGATGGCAGCGAGAAGCAACTCGGCATTGTGTCGATTTATGCCCAACAACAACTCAAAAACATGCGCCTTGTGCTGACCTTCATCGTGCTCTGGGTCGAGCGAATAGCCGGTCAGCTTCTGCGGGTCAATCAGCGCTCGGTCACCGTTGGGCAGCTTGATGACGCACGTCGTCGATTCACAAGCATGTTTTCGTCGAAATCAAGGATTTTACCAGCATCGTTTGCATCCTTCAGCCCTTTTCTATGGCTTCCGCGTGCCAACTTCTGGAAGAGTCTGTTTGGACGAGAAAGAGACACGTTTTGCCCCTCTGCTATAATGGGCTCCAGGAGTGCCCCGGGGCGGATAAGAGGTTAGGCGATGAAAATATCGTTCGTATGCGCGCTGGTCGGGGCATTTCTTTCGCCCATCGCCGTGCTTGCCATTACGATCAATACGGTTCCCGTCGGTGATCCGGGCAATCCAGGCGATGTCAACGGTGGTAATATCTTCGGTCGCGTGACTACGGAATATCGCATCGGTACTACCGAAGTCACGAATGCGCAATACGTCGAATTTCTCAACGCCGTTGCCGCCAGCGATCCGTACAGCCTTTACGACGGAAGCATGGGCTTCACCTCGCGCGGCGGCGTCGTGCGCAGCGGATCGGATGGCAGCTACTCCTACAGTGTGAAGCCAGACGTTCCCGGTGCAGGGCCCGGCGGCGCCAATTACACCTACGGCGACAAACCCGTCATTTTCATCTCCTGGTTCGATGCGCTCCGATTTGTCAACTGGGTAAACAACGGCGCAGCGGCCGGCGCTTCAACCGAAACCGGCGCGTACACGCTGCTGGGTGGAACGGCAACACCATCCAACGCCGACAGCATCACGCGTAATAGCGGCGCCACCTGGTTCTTGCCCACCGAAAACCAGTGGTACAAAGCCGCTTACTACGATGGCACAGCCGGCATTTATTACGATTATCCCACCCGCTCCAATATGGTGCCCGATAACAACATCCCGGAGAACGATACCGGAAACTCGGCCAATTACTACAACAACTCTTTCACTCAAGATGAAAGTTACCCCCTGACCAGTGTGGGCGCCTACACATCTTCGGAAAGCACCTACGGCACGTTCGACCAGGGCGGTAACATTTGGGAATGGACGGAGACGACCGGCAGCCCCACCTCGACACGTATCGTTCGCGGCGGCGCATTTGATACCGACTCCAGCACGCTCAACGCGGCTTCTCGCACCAACAAAAGCGCGGCGTTCGGCAACTTCGATATCGGATTCCGCCTCGCGACGATTCCCATTCCGACCGGTGTGCCCGGCGATTACAACGCCGATAACGTCGTCGACGCGGCTGATTACATCCTCTGGCGCGAGAACTTGAATCAATCCGTAACGCTTCCCAACGATTCGACGCCCGGCAACGTAGCACAAGCCGACTACGACGTTTGGCGATCGCATTTCGGCCAGGCGTCGCCGGGCAGCGGCTCCGGCAGTTTGCTCACGAGTGCCGTTCCCGAGCCCTCGACCTGCGCGCTGATGGTCGCACTCGCATGCATCGCCGCGTGTAATCGGATGCGAGGCTAACCAATTATCTGATGCGTCGCGAGCCGGTTGGTCATCGACGCCGGAAGTCGCCGCTTGCCCACCGACTAGCCGCGTCATCGCCA
>DASZZA010000117.1:0-3475 GCA_035545135.1 Lacipirellulaceae bacterium
TCGCCCCAGCCGCCGTCAGGATTTTGGTGTCGTGCAAGCCAATTCACACTTTCCAACAGCAGCTCGCTCAAGTCGCCCTGCACAACTTGTTCGATTGCCTGACCGTCGCCGGCAGTGGCTGCCTGCAGCGCGCGGTGGGAATCGCGCTGATGCGCGGCGACCAGTGCGCTCACGGCGGCGGCCGTTGCGAATGGCGAGCTGCCGACCTCTCCCGACCAATGACCGGCCCCGCGCTCTGCCAGTAGCTCAGCGCGCACTGCTTTCTGGGCAAGCGCCAGACGTTCGACATCGACCTCAAGGTTCATGGAACAAGCAAAACAATTTGCGTCGCGGGCCGGCCGGGAAGGCATGCACTGAGCCGGCATGAGAACTGATTAGTTGCGCGACACACCCAAGTCGCGTCATTCAAGCGGAAAGCCAATTTCCAAGTGGCGAACGCGGAGAACATCGTCGCTATCGGTTTGAAACCAGTGTCCCATTCTATACAGGGCGGGAATGGCATGTCGATTGGCGGCCAGCGAAGGCGCGTGCTTTCGAGCGGTGGACATTGTGCCGCAAGCACTTACGGCTTGTGCGGCAGTTTGGCCGGGGAAGCGAAACGTGGGGCAGGCATCTTGCCTGCCGAAAAGCCGGTGGTGTGGCGATGGTTTCGGCAGACAGGAATGTCTGCCCCGCGGCCGTGTTCATTTCACGCCGTAGCGTTCGGCGAGTTGGTATTTTGCTTCGACGCCGATCAGCTCATTGAACTCGTCGAACGCCATCAAACGATCTTCGGCGCCGAGCGTTGTGTTTTGTTGGCGAATCGTCTCGTAGATCGAAGCCAATCCGCGCGCGGCGGCGAACAAGCCGGCGAGTGGGTAGAGAATGAGATGGAAGCCGAGCTCCACCAGCTTCTTCTTCGGCAGCACGGGGGTTTTGCCCTTTTCGATCATGTTCGCCACAACAGGTGCGGGGGCACGCCGACCGATTTCGGCCAGTTCTTCGAGCGAGTTCGGCGCTTCGACAAAGCTGGCATCCGCGCCGGCACGGCGAGCTTCGGTGACGCGCGTAATGGCCTCGTCCAGCCCGACCGCGGCGAGTGAGTCGGTTCGGGCGACGATGAAGAAGTCGGCATCGCCGCGCGTATCGACCGCGGCCCGGATTTTGTCGAGATATTCGTCCCGCTCAACGACGCGTTTGCCGCGCATGTGGCCGCACTTTTTCGGCCATTGCTGGTCTTCAAGAAAGCACCCAGCTGCGCCGGCGTCGATTAACTCGCGCACGGTGCGAATGACGTTAAGCGGGTTTCCGTAGCCGGTATCGGCGTCGACGATGATCGGAATTTCGACGCTGCGGCACACACGCCGCGCTTGTGCGACCAGTTCGGTCTGCGTCAACAGTCCGAGGTCGGGTTCGCCGATTGCCGTGGCCGCGACCGAGTAGCCAGAGATGAATGCCATGGGGAAACCGGCGCGTGCCGCGAGCTTTGCGGAGAGCGTGTCGTAAACTCCCGGAAAAACAATCGCCTTGTGCTCGTCGAGAATTGCCTGAACGCGTGTTCGTGCCATCGTTCGGACCTCCGATTGGTAGGTTCCTTCTGCCGGAAGGGACCTTCGTGCATTACCAGCGATTGCGAGCTCATGAGATCCCGCTCGTCAAGCGGGACCTACTCTACACAGACCAAGTTTTGCGGAATTCGGCTCGATACACGGGCTGTCCCGAGAGTCGCATCCGGCGCTCGAAATGGGTGCGGTAATCTAGATTATGTTGGGCCGGTCGTTCGGAGACTTCAAGTGGCCCCGCGAGCGAGGTATTGGCTGCGATCAATTGTAGGGTCGCCTCGAAGCGGTCGCGGACGTCGGTCCAAAAATGCAGGGCGCCTTTCGGGGTGAGCGTGCGGTCGATTTGCCGAACAAACGACTCGTTCATGACGCGACGTTTGTGGTGCCGTTTTTTCCACCACGGGTCGGGAAAATAAACGTGCACAGCCGCGAGTGATTCATTCGGCAAGAATTCGCTGAATAGCCGCTGCGCGTCGCCGTGAATCACAAGAGCATTTGGAAGCTTGTTTATGGCAAGCCGCGCGGCGGCAAAGCGGGCATATTTCATCGCGATTTCGATGCCCAAGAAGTTGTGGTCGGGATTGGCGGTCGCCGCGGATTGCAAAAACAGTCCTTTGCCGCTGCCGACTTCCACCTCAAGAGGCGCATCGCGCTGGAATAGAGTCCCGTCCCTCCCCGGCTGCAGCACATTGGCGAGCGACTTCAGGTGAAAGCTCAGATCGAGCGCGGGGTCGAGTTTTCGCAGTGCACGGCGAGGCATTTTTTGGAAGGTCGGGAGAATGGGAGAGCGGGAAGGGAGGAGAATGGAGCCGGCTATTTCGCTCTTTCGCCATTTCCTTCTCGCCTTCTGCGGTCGTCGAAGCGTTTGTCACTGTTAAGGTGATCACCGAAGCGCGGGTCGTGGAATTGGAACAGGTCGTGGGCTTCTTTCCGCCAGTCGAGGCCGGGCGGAGAAGAGCCAAACGACAGCAGCGGCATCAGGATCATGCCCGCCACAAAGCCGCCAATATGCGCCCAAAATGCGACCGGCTGCAGGGGCATTCCCCATAGTCCCATCATGCCGGAAGTGACTTGCAGCAGGAACCAGATGCCGAGCAACAAGAGCGCTGGCATATCGACGAACACGATGAAAATCAGAAAGACGAGCGTCCGTACTTTCGTCGTCGGAAACGTCACGGCATAGGCCCCAAGCACGGCGGCAATTGCGCCACTGGCGCCGATCATCGGCA
This sequence comes from Lacipirellulaceae bacterium, assembly GCA_035545135.1. Lineage (GTDB taxonomy): Bacteria > Planctomycetota > Planctomycetia > Pirellulales > Lacipirellulaceae > JABDGM01. The sequence goes on from DASZZA010000117.1 coordinate 2,771, forward strand.
AAAGCCCGCCGGGGTCGGAGAGCCAAAAGGTAAGCGTCGCGAGAACGCCGCCGATCGCGTAGAACATCAGGAATACGCCGTGGCCGAGCCGGTCCTCGATATTTGCACCAAAGAGCCACAACATCCACATGTTCATCAGCAGGTGACCCCAGCTTCCGTGCAGAAACATTGCCGTCAGAAAGGTCAGATAAACGTCGCGAGGATTCGTTGAGACTGGATGCACTTGCTTGAATCCGCGCCAACCAAAGATATTGATTGCCTGGATCGGCACGTTGATATTCTGCGGTTGCCCGAGATGCGTCAGGCGTGCCGGCACAAATCCGTGCTTGGCCGCAAGAATGCTCATGTTTGGCTCGCCCAGAGATGTGGTCCAGGCGGTGATCGCGATATTGATCGCGATAATTAAGAGAGTGACCACCGGCAATCGCTGGCGGGGGTTCAACACGTAGAGCGGAAAGAGCATGGCGTTTCGATGGCGGCTCTACGCGCGTCCAGTAAGCGCGGCAACAGGGATCGGTATGCCGCGAATTTCTCCTTCGCATACAAGCTGTTCGCGGACGAAGCACTGAAAGCGGCAGCGGATCATCGCGCCGGTCCGAAGTTGCAGCTTTTGAGCGGCCACAACCAAGCGATCGCCGGGAACGACTGTTCCACGGAAGCGGACGTTGTCCATGCCGCCGAAGCCGATCATTTCGGCCATCAGCA
>DASZZA010000118.1:0-2968 GCA_035545135.1 Lacipirellulaceae bacterium
AGGGGAAGCTTCAAGAGGAGCGAGCGTTTCGCATAAGCCGATTACAGCCCAACACGTTCCCCAATACGTGGCGGTCGGTTGAACATGATCTTTTTTGTTCATTTTTGTTCCTCGGACGGGCCAGGAACCGTCGCCCTGCTGTGTTTGCAGCAAAAACCGGCGCGCGTTGACGACGACCGGATCGGACGCCGGCAAATGATCTTGAGCCAATGCGTAGAGCGCGATTCCGGTACCCAGCGCGTCGCTATCTTCATCGCAGAGCCAGCCCCAGCCTCCGTCGGCGCGTTGACGCTTCACGAGGCCCGCGCGGAAGTGGTCGGCCTTATCAGCGCTCCCAAGTTTTCTTTCGAACATCAGACGTGTTGCCCACCATTCGGTTGACCGACCCATCGTTTTCTCGCCGAGCCAGGTGCGGGCGTTATTCAGCGCGGCTGACGCTGCGGGATCGTTCCGGACGTCTGCAGTGCTAAGCGCCAAGAGTGACCACATGGTGCTGACTTCCTGCGTCTCTCGCTGGGGCCTTTTCTGAGATGGCAACTGTCCGCCTGCTTTCCATGATCCATCAGCCTGCTGTACTTTCACCAAATCGGAAGCGTAATCTAGGCACCATTTCGGCCGATTGACCTCGCCGCCGCGCGACATTCGACCGAGCAGCAATTGCGCGACCGTATCGGGTTGGCCCCGCAGTGTGTCTTCGCGAACGGGCGTCGCCCGAACGGAAGAAATAACTGAGGGTGTCCGGGAATTCACAGGGTATCAATGATCCAACGAATTTGACCGTTCTCGTTTCCACGACGATGGTTGTAGCGGACCAATATACCGTAGGCGAAGAGAGTGGCCAGCAGTTGCGTTTGATTATTTTCTAGGCCACGATGCCACACGCGATCCTGCAACTCGAACAGCGACTTGAACCATTCGTTGAATGGTTCCACCGTCTGGCTGCGGCGACGATAGATCGCTTTGCCGCGGCGGCTGCGATAGAAGTGTCGGCGGGCCAAGCGACGGCGGTGAGATTCGTTGCGTGGTTCAACCGCCTTGCGGGCCCGCTTGTCTTTCGAGCCCCGTTTATTCTCCGGGCACAGGAAGCGGCGGCCGGTGCGTCGATCCTCAGCCGAGTACTCGATGCGTTCCGCAATATGGTTGCTGTCATAACCGCTGTCGGCCACGACATTCTTCATGGTTGCGGGAAGGTCGTCGATCTTTCCGTGAAACGTGGTCGTTTCCTTGGCGCTGGCCGTATCAGCGGAAGCGAGCAAGGGAAAGACGGGGCTGTTTTTTGTGGCCGAAACCACCACTTCAAAGCTGTAACCATGCACCCACCCGTCGTGCTTGGAGCACCCCCAATCACTGTCGCGATCCACGCCGCGGAGGCCCTTGGGGATACGGTTTTTATTCCGATCGCTCTTGTGCCACAGCGGCCCGCGGGCGGCAATCAAACTTTTGTCGGCCGCCACGGTCGTCGCGTCGACGATACCTTCGGCGATCGCCTTTTGTCCTTGAAGCTTGATCGCATCGGCAAACAGCCGATGCGCCCGACGATAGCGGTCGAAGTACGTGCTCCGCGCTGGAAATTGGTTGGTGCCCAACAACTCTGCAAGCTCCCGGCGATGTTCGTTGAGAAAGCGATACTGCGACGACTTGCTCTTTTTTCGTTTCAGCACTGCGACCATAATCAACACCGCCAAAATCCAGTCAGCAATGTCCGGCTTGCGACCGGGACCTGTTCGCGGACACTCGCGTTCGGCTTGCTGGCACAACGGCACGGCCATTTTCACCAGCGACGCCAAACACGTGCCCACCGTGGCACGCTTGCCCATCCTTGGGACCTCCATTGGGCGTCAGTTTCTACCGTGACAGCAGAAACCTAAACCAATGGAGTCCCTTGCGCTTACATCAATTCAATTCCCGGACACCCTCAATAAACTAGAAGCAGTTTCACGGCGGGTTTTAGGCAGGGCGAAGCTCCTGCTGAGCCGCGTTCGGAGACGCTTTCGGCTCGGCAAGAGCCTCGCGTTCCCGGTTTTGAAACTGCTGTTACTCACCACAACGAAACATGTCCCGCCCGCCGCATATCGTGTTCGCCGGTGGAAGCAAGCCGGGCCATTTCTATCCCGGCTTGGCCGTGGCCACCCATCTTGTCGAGCGTGTGCCCGACGCGATCGTGACGTTTGTCGGCAGCGGTCGAGGAATGGATCATCATTTGATACGTGCGGCCGGGTTTGGTTACGCACGTGTACCATCGCAACCCGAACCGCAAAATCCTCTGCGCGCGGTGCGTTTCGTCACTGATAACGTGGCCGGATATTGGGCGGCGAGGTGGTATCTCAAGGAGAATCACGTTTCGGCGGTCGTAGGACTTGGCGGCGCTTCGAGCGCTGCCACCGTGCGTGCAGCCGTGTCACGGGGGATCCCGACGGTGCTGTTGGAGCAGAACGTTGTGCCGGGCCGTGTGAATCGGTGGTTGGCTCGCTCGGCCACGACCGTCTGCGCCGGGTTCGAAGCCAGCCGATCGTATTTTCCTTCGGCCGTGCGTGTGAACGTTACGGGAAATCCGGCCCGTCCGGCGTTTGAACGACTGTACCGGCAGCCGCCCAACGCGCAAAAGCAATCGGACGGGAACCGGTTGATTATCATCGGCGGCGCCGGTGGCGCGCGTTCGCTGAATGAGCACATGCCGTACGCCCTTGCTCGGCTTCGCGACCAACTGCGCAACTGGCAGGTGTTGCACCAATCGGGCGAGGGACAATTGCAAGCGACCGACGCGCGCTACCGCGCCGCCGGTGTCGAAGCGCTCGTTGTCGCCTACATCGACGATATCGCGCCGATCATGTTCGACTCCGATCTGGTTGTCTGCCGTTCCGGCGGCACGACGCTGGCCGAATTGGCCCTGGCGGGCATGCCGGCCATTCTCGTGCCGTACCCGCCCATCATGCACTTCCATTTGCCGAACGCAGAAGTGTTTGCCGAC
>DASZZA010000119.1:0-2301 GCA_035545135.1 Lacipirellulaceae bacterium
TAAACTTGAGCCGGAACGTGCTGGCAAGCGGGCCCGGAGAAAATTCGCGGCAGCCCGGGGCATGTTTCAAGATCCGGCTTTTCAGAATTCCAGCAACCCGCGGCGCAGAGCAACAGAGGGGGCGATGAAGGAAGGCGCAAATCACTGCTTCCAACATCAAGTCACAACTTTCCCTTTTCGTGGCGGCGAGATGGGTGAACTCATTCGTGAGTTCGATTGGTCGAAGACAAGCCTGGGACCGATCGCGGAGTGGCCAATTCACTTAAAGGCCACGGTGGGGCTCATGTTGCCCGCGAGAGCTCAAATCGTGCTGTTTTGGGGTCCGGAGTTCGTGGCACTTTATAACGACGCCTACGCGCCGACGATCGGCGACAAGCATCCAAAAGCGCTCGGACATCCGGCGCGAATAAACTGGGCTGAATTATGGGACGACCTCGAACCGTTACTGCAACAGGTCCTGCTGACTGGCGAAACTGTGTACGCCAAGGATCGGCTGTTCTACATCGAGCGGCACGGCTATCCGGAAAATGTCTATTTCAATATCTCATATTCCCCCGTCCATGACGAGAACGGTCGGGTCGACGGCGTCTTGTGTATAGTTGATGAGACGACGCGGCGCATCGTGGCCGAGCGGGCTTTGGTGAAGACAGAGGAACGTCTCTCAAATGCCCTGCAGGCGGCCGGTTTGATCGGCACCTTCGATACTGACTTAAGATCAGGCATGGTCTATTCGGACGCACGCTTCGCAAAGATGTTCTCGGTTGATCCCCAAAAGGCAGAGAGTGGCCTTCCGCTTGCCGATTATCTGGCGGGCATTCATCCGGATGACGTGAAGCTGGTGAGCGATGGCATCGAGCAGGCAATCACGACAGGCGAAAAGTGCATTTTGGAGTATCGCGTACAGTCGAAGGAAGGGACGGTCCGCTGGCTGGAAGTCCACGGTCAATGTCGCTACGACGAATCGGGATCGCCGTGGCGCATTCCAGGCGCGGCCGTTGATATCACCGACCGCAAGCGCGCGGAGTTGGCGATCGCACACTTCGCCGCGATCGTGGAGTCGTCAGATGATGCGATCATTAGCAAGGACATCAATGGCGTAATCACGAGTTGGAATACCGGAGCGCAACGATTGTTCGGTTATCGGGCCGATGAAACCATTGGGAATTCGATCACAATGCTGATCCCCGACGATCGGAAGAACGAGGAACCGGCGATAATGGCGCGGCTTCGGCGCGGCGACCAGGTCGAGCACTTCGAAACAGTCCGTCGGCGAAAAGACGGCGGCCTGATTGATCTTTCGCTGACAATCTCGCCGATCAGAGATACGCACGGCAAGATCGTCGGGGCCTCGAAGATCGCTCGTGACATTACTGACCGCAAAGCGCATGAGCGGCTGCAGAGTACGTTGCTCAGTGAAATGAAGCACAGGCTCCAGAACAATCTGTCTACCGTGCTGGCGATTGCGCGACAAAGTTTCCGCGGACATGAGGCGGAGAGCGAAGACTTCCGTAAGTTTGAAGCTCGTCTATTAGCATTGGCGAGTGGCCATGATCTGATCGCTCGCAAGTCGTGGAACAGCGCAGAGCTAGGCGACATGGTGGAACAGCTCCTCAACGTGCACGGCCGCCAGCGATTCGAGATCGATGGACCGGACGTGCGGCTTTCCCCAAAGTCCGCCTTGGCGCTGACTTTGGCGCTTCATGAATTGGCGACGAACGCGGCTAAATATGGCGCACTGTCGATTCCGACCGGGAAAGTTACGATCGCGTGGGACGTCGAACAAAAAGCGATCCCGAGCCTCGCCTTTCGTTGGCAGGAGCAATATGGCCCCGCAGTTTCACAACCGAGCCGAAAAGGGTTCGGATCGCAACTGATCGAAAGGGTTCTAGCATTTGAACTTGGGGGCCAGGTTCATATTGCCTATCCGCCGGAAGGCGTCGTTTGCGAGATCATCGCACCGTTATCGGCTGAATGGGAAAAAGAAGTGAAAGGGTCGCCGCCTGCACAGAACTGAGTTCTTGTTGTCGGGTTGCTGTCGATTCTGACCAAGGCGCGTCATTCGTTTGAGCCGGGCTAATAAAGCCCATGGATTATGCCGAAGCAGCCACGGCGACCACCGCTTTCACGCCCAAGAATTTCGAGCCAAAGCGGAGCTTATGATGGATGAATCCACGCGAGGTTCTTAACACCAAGACCAACAAAGTCTTGGGATCGGGCGAAATCCGCAGATACGGAGCGAGATGGTGGAGGACGTCAAAAGATGATAGTATAGCTATTTCAACGCCTTATGAGATGCGATGA
>DASZZA010000120.1:0-7328 GCA_035545135.1 Lacipirellulaceae bacterium
GTGCTTTGCGCCGCTGTTCGGTTGGCTGGCCGATCGGTATTCGCGCTGGATGCTGGTAGGCATTGGGGTGTTGCTGTGGAGCGTGGCAAGCGGCGCCACGGGATTGGCCACCGGGATTGGAATCATGCTGGCCACGCGCGTGTTCGTGGGTATCGGTGAGGCCGCGTATGGTCCGGTGGCCCCGACGATTATCGCCGATTTTTATCCTATCGAGCGACGAGGGCAGGTGCTGGCTTGGTTCTACGTGGCTATCCCGGTGGGCAGCGCGTTGGGATATATGCTGGGCGGGCAAGTGCTGCACATAGGGCTGACGTGGCACTGGGCATTCTTTATCGTCGTTCCGCCCGGTTTGATCTTGGGAGTATGGGCTTTGTTGATGCGCGAGCCCATGCGGGAGGACGTTGCAGCAGCCCGTCGTAGCAGCGCGGCGGGGCGCGATGCTTCAGTGCAAGCAGGAGAGATGCAACCGAAGCGCGCAAAATTCCATGATTACAAACAGTTGCTGCGAATCCCATCCTATTTTTATAACACGGCGGGGATGGCGGCTATGACGTTTGCCACCGGGGGACTCGCGTTTTGGATTCCCCGCTACCTGGTGTGGCGACAAGTGCACGCCGGATTGTTGGATCCAACGAACGCGCCGCTACGGAAGGCGGCGCTGACCGATGCGAATTGGACTTTTGGATTGATCGTCGTGATCTCGGGCCTTGGCGCCACGCTGTCCGGGGGTTGGCTCGGCGACAAGCTGCGCCACCGCCGGCCGGGCGCGTATTTTTTGGTTTCTGGCTACGGCATGCTCATTGCGCTCCCCTGCTTTTTAGCGGCATTGATCGTTCCATTTCCGGCGGCTTGGGTGCTTATTTTCATCACTTGCTGTGGACTATTCTTCAATACCGGGCCCACCAATACGATTCTCGCGAACGTAACTCACCCATCGATCCGCGCTGCCGGCTATGCGCTGAACATCTTCGTCATCCATGTGCTGGGCGATGCCATCAGCCCACCATTCATCGGCATGATCAACACGCTCTTCGGGCGGCACCCCAGCGTCGTGTCCCATGTGGCCGCAACGGCCTTGCAGAGCGGCACTGCGGTGGATGAGATCATCAACACGAACATGAACGCGGGCTTCAGCGCCGTGTCATTGGCAATTGGCCTGAGTGGCGTATTCTGGCTTCTGGGATCAAAGCATCTCGCGCGGGATACGCAGCGGGTGTTGGATGCTGAGGCGACTGGAAGTCGGACAGCCGTGGGCGGCTAAATAGAATAGTGGATCCAAACGCGTAGCTGAACTCGCAAGCCTTCAGATGCCGCTGAATTCTCGCGAAACGGGTATCCACTTTAAGTTAAGTGACCTCAACCGGTGGTGTTTCGCCGCCGACGGCGTTTACAAATCGAGCGAACTGCGATGCAGTTCCACTCCAAAGCCCAGGGTGCGATCCCGGCACACTGGGATCACACCTTGGAACAACGAACATTGAGCGCGCATTCACGCTGAAAGCGTTACACACGAAGGTTGGGCATCGAAGTGCAACTCCTTCAGAGTAAACGAAGGCGATCGGCAAGCCATCCCAGCGTGCGCGGCTGCGCCGCGACACTGGGCTGCGGAGTGGTACGCCTTCGGCGCACATCGCTCAAGCACGGTTGCAATCACAAAACCATATTGCGCATATAAACTACAACAAGTTGCGGTCACTAGATCGAAGTGGATGCCCGTTTCTTGCGATCGAGCGTCGGCTAAAAAAAGCAGCCGTCACGAGGGCGGCTGCCGGTTCGATTGATGCGTGGTAAATCGGCGTGGCTTATGGGCGGACAAATGTTACTTGTCCGTCCGCACGGTCGAGGACCAATTGGCGGTCGTTGAATTCGACCACCTTGCCAAGGGCCAACGCACCGTCGGAGCCTGTCAGATTCATTTCCTGACCTTCGAAATCAACGTGACGTGTGACGGTCGAAGGCTTGCCATCGGTGCCCGGCACCGTCAGCTTGGCCCAACCGCTTTTGTCGAGTTGTAATTCAATCGTTGACAATTCGTTGTCGCCGTAGCGCCCGACTGCCATCCACGTGCCAGCGAGTGCTTTGAAACCTTCGGGCAGGGGCGAAGTGGTCGCCTTGGTCGCAGTACCAGCATTCACGGTCTTGGTTGGATCAACCTTCGCTGTTGGTTTCGTCGTTTCGGAATCGGAGATCACGTGAATCGTGGCACTTGGCGATGGAGTAGTTGGAGTTGTGCTGTCGGCAAGGCTGGTCGTTGGCAATACCGTGAGATGGGCGCTCGGTGCTGAGGATGTTGTCACGGGAACGGCCGCCGGCGAAACAGCGCTTCCGTAGGGATAGGGACTCGGGCCGTAGGGACCGTATGGATAGGGGCCGTTGCCAGTGGAATAGTAGGAACGGCCGCTATTCGACGGCCCGCAAGCGTCGGCCGGCAAAATCAGACTGAAACTGGCGGCAAGCGTTAGCGCGACAGCAAAACTCATGGTTTTCATGGTATTTCTCCTCGTAGGAAAGTCGAATTTTGGAGATTTCGGGGGAATGGACGCCTGTCAGAGCGTTCTTTCTCCATTCTCCTACGGACGACTTTTCGCCTGTTACACGGCGGGTGCACGATTCTTTGGCCCATCCAACGGCGGTTCGTTAGCCCTGGAACTGGCTGAGGCGAAATTGGACGTAGTCGAGAATGTGCTGGGCGTACTCGCGATCGGCCTCTGGCAGGGAGTCCTTTTGGCGAATGAGCCGATCGCGCAGCCGCAAGAAAAGCGCGGCGGAGAGTTCAATATGACCTCGAACGAGGGCTGCCTGGGCAAATTGCAACTGTTCCACGAGCGTGCGAATCTCTTTGTCCTTGTTTAAGGAGTTGACGACGATGGCGTCGAAGCTCGGCACGTTCACGGCGGGCGTTGTCGCCGCGCGTGGCATCAGCAGGAGCCAGGCCGCGGCCAGGCCGCAAACGCCGATGATTGCCAATTGGACCATCATTTTCTTGTTCGAATTCTTTTGAGCCGCCGCATCGGCGGGCGCCGCAACTGCGGAAGATGCAGTTTGGCCATCGGTGTCGAAGCCGTTGTCGAGCCGTGTTTCTGGCCGCAGACACGGCCTGGGATCGCCATCGAATTCGAGCACTAGTCGCAAGTCGCCGGGTAAGATTGCCGTTTCGTCTTCACCCCACACGCCGGCGGCTCCCGGTTGGATGGCCGCGTCGCCGATCGTAACGGGCAGCGAGCCGCGGTTATAAGCGCGGTAGGTTCCGTTGCGAAATTCCAGGGTGAGCGCGTGGGGAGCCAGGTCGGCGATGGGCAGGCAGATTTCGCATTGCGGGTCGCTGCCGATGCGCAGAACCGGGCGATCGATCCAGTAGTTCGTGCCCGCCGAGATGCCAGATTGAATGCGTATGGTGGCCGACATGGTCAATCACCCTTGGACTAAAGCAAGGCAAGAACAGCGGGCAGGACAATGGGGGCGATGACGATCAACAGGCAGGCGATCATCAGCACCATTCCGGGGAAAACGATGTTCACTTCGGCTTCGGCGGCGGCTTTTTCGCCGCGCTGCGAGCGTTTGAGCCGCATTTGTTCGGCCTGATCGCGGAGAATCGCGCTGAGCGGCGTGCCCAGTTCCTCGCCCTTGTTGATTGCGAACACGAGCTCGTTGATGTCGTCATCCTGGAGTCGGTCTTGCATGGCCCGCAGGGCTTCGTTTCGCGGGCGGCCCAGCGAGATTTGCCGCACGACTTCCGACAACTCCTCGGTGAGCGGATGGTCGCCGTTTTCGGCCACGGCGGTTTGCAGGCATTCTTGGAATCCGCCGCCTGCTTCCATCGTGAGCGCGATCAAATCGACGGCGAACGGGAGGCGGAGTCGAATGCGAGCCAGACGTTTTTTTGCTCGATCGCGAACGGATTTCGGCGTCATCAATCCGTACAAGAGAGCGATAAAAATCGCCAGCACCGCGCCAAGCTTCGACCAACCCACGAACCAGAACAGGGCGAAGGTGAGGACCCCGATTAGAATTCCTTCAATCCACTTGGCGGCGACGAATTCCTCCGGTCGCCAAGGAAGTTTTTCGCGGCCGGCGATGAGACTTCGCCCTAGAATCGTCATCGATTCACGTTCTCGGCGGCTGAAGATACGGGCGACCTCTTCAATGAGCGGCTCGAACCAGCGGAAGATGCTGCTGCCGGCGCGAAGCTCTTGCCGGCGCTGCCGTTCGAAGGGGTGCGCGTCTCCCAGCAAATCGCGTGGATACGTGACGATTGCCACCAACTGCCAGCAGAACAATCCCACGGCGAACGCAAGAATCACCGAAGCCACAAGTAAGCCGTGTGCTTGGAACCAGGGATTGTTGAGGATGGCGTCCATTGAGCGTGGAGCAAGGAGCTTGGGGGGGAGGTCGAAATTCGTGTGTTGTGGCCTAAGGTTATTAAACCTCGATGGCGAGAATCTTTTGACTCCAGCGGAAGCTGAAGTACGTGAGGATGATAACGAACAACAGGATGATTTGGCCCAGCAGGGTATGGAGCAGCGTATCGGTGCCGGATGGGTTTGTGACGTACGAGAGACCGAGGAACAAGACCGGGAAGGCTGTAAGAATATAAACGACTTTGGTGCCGCTGGCCGTATCGACTTCCAGTTTGCGTTCGATTCGTTGCAGCTCTTGCAAACTATGGCTGATGCGTTCCAATGCGTCGGTGATTCGGCCGCCCCGTTCGAGGCACACGAGGATAGCGGCCGAGAAGAGCGTAAAGCTTTCGATTTTGAGCCTTTCTTTCGTCGCGCGAAGCGATTCCGATAAAGGTCGGCCGTGGCGGTACTCATGGACGATGCGGCGCAGTTCCGATGCCAGTGGGTCGGGCGTTTCCTTGCTGACAGTCTCGATTCCCTGTGCAAGCGACAAGCCGGCTCGGGCCGTGTTCGCAAGCGCTATCGTCGCGGCGACCATCTGATCGCGCAAGAGCGCGCGTCGACGGCGGATCATGATATCCAAAATGATCCGTGGGGCCACATACACCAGATACACCGCGGCGATTGCCACCGGCGGCATGCGGAGAATGAACGCAACGAACACAAATGCAGCGACCAGCGAGATTCCCCAAATTCGTAAGTACTTCGGCAAGCGGCTGCGATCGAGCGAGAGCGAATCGAGCTTCGGAGTGATATCGGCGACGTAGCGCGATGTCACTTGGTCCCACACGTCACCACCCGAGCGGACGGCGAGGAACACGGCCGCGAATATCAACGTCGAACTAATAAGAATTGGTAACATTTCTGGTTTGAAGATCTCGCGCAAAGGTGCCAAGCCGCAAAGATATTAGTTGTGTTCAACACAATTCGAACAGGAGCCAACAGAGCGAACACCGAATTATTTGCTCGCTTAAGTTTGTTTCCTGCTGTTCGCGATCGCTATTACTGGAGCGGCTCCTTTGCGCCTTCGCGCCGTTGCGTGAGATAAATCTTTATGCAGTTACTCGCTCCGCGTAAAACGTCTTCAAATTGAGCGTGCCGGTGGAAATGAGGTCGTCGATGAAGGTTGGAAGGCGGCCAGTCGGTTGTAGCTGGGCGTTGTTAGCCTCTGTATCGTCGAGCAGGAACAGGTCGCGCATTTCTAGCTTGCCAGTAACCGGGTTGATTCCAGCCACCTCGGTGATTTGGCTGAGGCAGCGGCGACCATCGCGCATTCGTTTGAGCTGCACGATCACATCGACGGCGGACGCGATTTGTTGGCGAATCGATTCGACCGGCAAATCGGCGGCCATCTGCACTAGGACCTCAAGCCGGAGGATCACGTCTTTGGCGTTGTTGGCATGAATCGTCGTCAGCGAGCCATCGTGGCCCGTGTTCATGGCTTGGAGCATGTCGAGGGCTTCGGGGCCGCGGCATTCGCCGACGACGATACGGTCGGGCCGCATGCGGAGGGCGTTCTTGACCAAGTCGCGGATCGTGTATTCGCCCGCACCCTCGATGTTGGCCGACTTGGTTTCGAGCCGTACGACATGCTCTTTGGCGAGCTGTAGTTCGGCCGTGTCTTCGACGGTGACGATGCGCTCTTTGTCGGGAATGAAATCGCTAAGGCAATTCAGTAGCGTGGTTTTGCCGGTGCCGGTGCCGCCGGAGATGAGGACGTTTCTCCGCCCGAGCACGATGGCCCGCAGGAACTCGGCGACCGTGCGCGTCATCGCGCCCCTGGCAATGAGATCGTCGACCAGCAACTTTCGTTCGGGGAACTTGCGGATCGTGAGTGTCGGCCCGCTGACCGCCAGCGGAGCGATCACTGCATTGACGCGGCTGCCATCGGAAAGACGGGCATCGACCAACGGCTGTGAGCGATCGATACGGCGTCCGACGTTCGCGACGATGCGTTGGATGATCGATTCGATCACGGCATCGGAGATAAACCGGCGGCCCGAATTCTGTAGGTTGCCGTTGCGCTCAATGTAAATGTGGTGCTTGTCGACCACCATGATTTCCGACACGTTGGGCAGCCGCAGCAGGTCTTCGAGCGGCCCGTAGCCGAAAACAATATCTTTCAGTTCCTTCTTGAGGTGCCGCAGCGCCAGGTAGCTCTTGAAGCCTTCGTGAATGCGGTCGCCGATCGAATCCCAGGCGGGCCAAAACTTGTGCTCGACGGCATCGACACGATCAGTAACACTACAGTCCTTGCCAGGGAGGATGATCTTTTCGATGTATTGCGCGGTGGCATCAAGCTCGTTTTCGCGTTCGGGGACGGCGGTCACCAGGCGGCTCCAATGGCGGTCGGTAAAGAGTCCCACATCGCGACGCTCCGATGCCTCGCTGGTGAGACTCGCCAATAACCGATCGCGTAAGCCGTAACCAGCGACATGATTGACTAACGGCGATGCGCTGCTGGCCAATTCTTCGCGGCCGCGGGCAATGTTGTCGAGCGTTTGCTCGAGCCGGAGGAGATATACGTCGTCACTAGCTAGCGAGGCGGCCGAATCTCCGGTGAGATCCATGCGCCGCAATAGCTCGACGTGGATTTCGCGGATGCTGTTCGACATTCGCTCGTCAAGTGCTCGGCGCTGATGCTCGCGGGTGGTTTCTACGGCCTTCGGCAGGTCGAGCGTGAGCGAATAGGGGAACAGCGAGATCGTTTGACTGCCGTGGATATCGCAGCGCTCGCCGCCGAAGAGTTGGCGGTCGCCGAGCGTGACGCCGTTCATTCCAAGGGCGACCAGCTCCCAGCCATTGTTGCGGCGATAGAGGACCGCCGCTTCATCGGCCACGTAGGGGCTATCGAGCACGATTTCGTTGGCGGCCGACCGACCGATGCGGATGCGGTCGCCTTGCACTTCGACAACGTGCCGCTCGGTA
>DASZZA010000121.1:0-1870 GCA_035545135.1 Lacipirellulaceae bacterium
GCGGCACACACGAAGTCGCCTTCGTTCTCACGGTCTTCAGCATCGACGACCACCACGATCCGACCTTCGCGGATCGCGTCGACAGCCTCATCAATCGTGGAAAAGTGATGGTTCACGTGGCCCCTCTCCCCTGGGAGTGGGCCGGGGTAAGCGTGCATTGGATACGCCCCTCGTACAGTCGACGTAGGCGATAGCCTGACCTACTCCGAACGAACTAGGCTCAGCAACTGCTCGAACCTATGATACTTATTATAAGTATCCGGGCCTGGCCTACCAACTCACATTGGTACCCGCCGCATACCACTGGCTCAAACTTTAACATCGCTTCGAGAGACACGCATGAAGGCACCGAAGCTTTTAGTGCTAGGTTGCGTAGTGCTGTTGAGTCTGCTTGGTTCGACCAGGGCGGCCGAACCAGCAGTTGACGTGCAGAGAGACCAGGTTTACGTGCAGCGACCCTCCGGCTCGTTGGCAGCCGATGTCTACATGCCGCACGGCAGCGGGCCATATCCCGGCATGCTGGTGGTTCACGGCGGCGCGTGGACGGTTGGTTCGCGAGACGAATTGGCGCCCATTGCACGTGCGTTTGCCGAGCGTGGCTATACGGCAGTGGCCATCAGCTATCGGCTCGCGCCCCAGTACAAGTTCCCGGCTCAAATCTACGATTGCGAAGCCGCCGTGCGCTGGATGCGCACCCATGCGCGCGAATTGAAAATAGATCCCAATCGAATCGGTGGCTTTGGCTATTCGGCCGGTGGCCATCTCGTCGCGCTGTTGGGGACGATTCACGACAACGACCTCCGCGAGGGCGGCGTCGCGGCGAGCGCACCCAGCGCCCGATTGGAGTGCGTCCTGGCAGGCGGCGCACCGTGCGACTTTCGAGTGATGCCGGCCGATAGCCAGCAATTGGCCTACTGGCTGGGCGGCTCGCGGGCCGAAAAACCGGATGCGTACCGCAACGCCTCGCCGGCCACCTACATCCGCGCCGGCGATCCACCCATGTTTTTCTTTCACGGCGAAAGCGATTTGCTCGTGCCTATTTCCAGTCCCACGCGGATGGTAAGCCTGCTCAAGAGCGCCGGCGTACCGGCGGAGATGTACGCCGTGAAAGATGCCGGTCACATTCAGACGATCTACAATCGCAAGGCGGTTGAACGCGCAATAGCGTTCGCGGACCGATACTTAAGGCCGAAAGGGACAGTGGTTGCCGCATCCAGGGATGGCGCAACAAAAATGATAAAAGGTGCGAAACGTTCAGCGAGTGCCGCGCGCGATGGCGCGACCGTTGGCGAATTAAGCGATGCAAACCGTGGGGCTCTCGATGGAAACTGAGTCGCAAGCGTCGCCGCTGGCGCCGTTGGGACGTGAAGAGTACGTCGAGCAGGCCCATTTTTTTCAGGCGCTCGCCGAGAGACTCGAATTCAACGTGCCGGCCCAAGAGGTATTAGCTTCGGTACGCGAAGAAGTGCTGGCGACGACCAAATTGCCGCTGGCGATCGATTTTCTACTGGGCGAGTTGCGGCACGAAGGCGTACTCGGCCCCGCGATGACGCTGCTGCCGCATTATTTCACACCCTTTCAAGCGTTTGTTGTTCAAGAGTCGGAGAATGAGCGACTCCGGTTCGACTTGCGTGTAGGGCTGGAGATACTGTGCCGCGAGGCCGAGTATCGGGCCAACGAACCGACGCAGCAAGGGATTTTTCTGTATCAGTTTGAATCATTATGCCGACATCGACTCGGCTACGACCGCGGGTTGGATGCAATTTCGCGCGATCCCGCGCTCGACGGAACCTGGCGCGAATGGATCCGAACGCTCCGCCGGCAAATCGGCATGGTTGATTTGGCTGACGTCATTTATGTGCATAGTGAG
>DASZZA010000122.1:0-3959 GCA_035545135.1 Lacipirellulaceae bacterium
CAGCGCAACAGAAAGGAACGTGCGGCACCCGGTGCGGTGGTCCAGCCAATCAAAGAAGCGACTCATCCAATCGGCTTCCTTTCCGCAATGCCAGCCTCGAAGCGCTCAAACTGCACGCAAATTTCCTTGGTATCTTTGTCGCTTGCAATCTTTACTGGAAGTGGGTCGAGGCCGCGGCGGCTCGGGCCAGATATTCTCTGGCCATTCTTGTCGAACCAACTCGCGTGACAGGGGCACTTGAATTCGTTTTTGGCGGCATCGAAATCCACCGAGCATCCCAAATGCGGGCAAGTGGCTGTGAACGCGACGACGAGGTTGGGATCTTTGACAGAGCGCGTGAGAAAGACGGCTCCGATACGCTGGGCTGCGGAATGGGTCCAGGCGTCCGCGACATCCTCAGATACCGCGAATTCGCGGGGCGTATCGTCGGCGGGCAGCGAATCGAGCGGACAAATCCGCACGAACTTTTCGGGGTCCGAGTTATCGCCTGCTGTTGTGCGACGACTCCGCCGTAGTGGGTCCGTTAGCACGCCCCAGCCGGCCGCAAACGGGAACAATGCCGCCAATGTTCCAGTGAACACGGCAGCAAATCGAACCAGGAACGAGCGACGCTCCGCGGGATTCGCACTAGTCGCAGAAGAAACGTCAGGGTGCATCTAATCCATGGTAAAAGTTCGCCAGCGAAGCGTCGATAGCGAAGTACCAACGTTCAGTCGGCACTTTCGACTTCGGTCGGCCGACGATTTGGCGTCTGCTTCATCGCATCGATCATGGCGGCGAGCACGGCGGGTTCGGCGTCGGAGAGCGGTCCCCGATATCGCACGCCGGCGGCCGCTCGATGGCCACCGCCACCAAAACGTCCCGCGATTTGATTGACATCGATCGCCGGAGACCGGCTTCGTAAGCTGACCTTTGTCTCCTGTGGATTCAATTCCAGAAACAACAACGCGGCCTCGACGCCGGCGACGCCGAGTAAACGGTTGATGACGTCCTCCGTATCGGTCGCCTGAGCGCAAACAGCCTTAAGGTCGTCCTGCGTAATCGCCGTCGAAAGCAGCTTGCCGCCGAGGTGAGATTTCACGTTGCTCAATATGCGGCCTTGCAATAACAGCCGCGGCAAGCTGTTTTGCTCGTAAAGAGCGGCGAAAACTTCGTGCGGCTTTGCGCCAGCGCCAACAAGTCGCGCGGTGGCGGAAAGGGTTGCTTCGCCGACCGAGGCAAAACGGAACCAACCGGTGTCGGTCGCGATGGCCGTGAAAAGCGGCGTCGCAATCGATGGCGTAACGGCTGCGCCGATCGCCTCGATCGCTTGAAGCACGAGCCGGCCGGTGGATTCGGATGATATATCCTTAAACACGTCGGCCCCCATGTCGTCCTGACTGACGTGGTGGTCGATGACGATTCGGTGTGCCGATGTTGCGCGAATGACGTCCGCCATTGGACCGAGCTGGCTCCAGGCGCTGGTATCGAGCACGACGACAACATCGCAATCCAAATCGGTCTGCGTCGCATCACGTCCGAGTACGCGAACGTCGTGACGGGGATCGATGAACGCGATATGCGGCGGCACGGGATCGGCGTTTACGATCCGGACCGTCTTGCCCACTGAGCCCAGTGCCAGCGAGAGTCCAATTTCGCTGCCGATGGCGTCGCAATCGGGCCGCACGTGACTCGTTAGCACGAACGACTTCGATGCATTGACGAGCTTCGTAAATGGACGCCAGTCGATAGGCATGGGAAGGGGGTCAGACGCTGGAGGTCAGAGGTGAGAAGCGATGCGTTTGGTTTTCTCGATATCGAGGTTTAGTTGCTCAATTAGTGCCGCGGGCGAGTCAAACGGCCGAATGTCGCGCAATCGGGCCAGGAAGTCAACCTCTAGCGGCTGACCGTAGAGGGGTTTATCGAGACCAATGCAATGGATTTCGACGCGGACAGCCGGGTCGCCGAACGTTGGGCTCGGGCCCAGATTGATGGCGGCCGGATACGTATCGTCGCCGACGACCGCGCGGCCCGCATACACGCCGTGAACGGGAAGGAGGGTATCGATCGCGCTGAGATTGGCGGTCGGAAAGCCAATTTTCGCGCCGCGGCCAGCTCCGTGCGTCACCATTCCACGGATCCGGTAGGGAGCCGAAAGAAGCTCGCTGGCTCGTTCTACGTCTCCCAAACGGATCAAGTCTCGCACCCGCGAGCTGGAGACGATTTCACCACCGACGAGGACCGGCGGCACGATATCGAGCGAAATACCGGCGGCCGACGACATTTGTGCAAGTCGCTCGACCGTGCCCTCGCGGTTGTGTCCGAAATAAAAGTTCGGGCCTTCGACCAAGGCGCGGGCGGCTAGCGCGTGGCGAATGATTTGTTGGAAAAAGTCGGCAGCCGACAGTTGCAGCAGGGCTTCATCGGTCGGATAGGCGACGATCCAATCGACACCCTGTGCGGCCAGCAATTCGGCCTTTCGTTCGGTCCACGTGAGCGGCGGGGGGCATTGATCGGGGCGCAGAATTCGCACCGGATGAGGGTCGAAAGTGAACACGATGGCGCGTCCTGACACTGCTTGGGCCCGTTCAAGCAATCGCCGCACGATTTCCACGTGACCCCGATGGACTCCGTCGAAATTGCCGATCGAAACGGCGCCGCGGCGAGCATCGGCGGGGAGCGCTTCAAGATGTCGGATGATGTGCATCGGGGGGGAGCAGGGGGCAAGGCGGGGTGCGGGGAGTGATTCTTTGGGCGTGTTGTGCCTTCCGCTTGCGGTTTAGCTTACAACGGCACCAAACGCTTTTGGCAAGTAGTCGATCAAGTCGCTGGCAATCATCGAGACTTGTCCAATCTCTTCCGCGGCCAGGTCACCGGCCAGCCCGTGAACGTGTACGCCGAGCCGGGCCGCATCGAATGGTGTGAGACCTTGGCACAGAAGTGCGGCGATGATTCCCGTGAGCACGTCGCCTGATCCTCCGGTGGCCATGCCCGGATTGCCGGTATGATTGATGCTGAATTGGCACCCATCGGTGACGACCGTGTTATGACCTTTGAGGACGACGATCGTTTCGTTTTTTTGTGGAGTTGACGAAGTTGCCGCACTCGCCCCAGGTTCGTTGATCTTGGCGGCAAACTGTGCGGCGGCCTCGGTGCGGTGTTGCTTTTCGGGCAGCGTGCCGGTCAATCGCTCGAATTCACCTGGATGGGGAGTCAGAATTCGCGCCGCACGGGCACCGCTCAGTGCGGCCGGCCTTTCGGCGAGTGCGAAAAGCGCATCGGCATCGACGACCATCGGTTGTATGACTTCGCGATACAATCGCTCGACAAAATTGGCCGTGCCGCGAGACCGGCCTATGCCCGGACCTAGGGCCACCGCGGTCGCGCTCACGGTGAGCGCTAGCGCGGGGTCGGCCGCGGAATCGGCGATGTATCCTTCCGTGTCGGTCAGTCCGTGGGTCATGTACGAGGGCTCGATGGAGGCGACCACATCTTGCACGCAGCGTGGCACGGCTAAGGTAACGAGACCGGCGCCGCTGCGCAGCGTCGATTTGCCGGCCATGGCGATGGCGCCGCTCATCCCGCGCGAACCGCCAATGAGAACGGCGCGGCCAAAATTGCCTTTGTGGCTGTCTGGGGCGCGCTGCGGGAGCAGGGGCAGCGGAGTGTCGGTCAAATCACAGAGTGTGTTAGATGGCATTGGCTTTAGGAGTCGATTCGACGTGGCCGCCGACGCCACCCGGTTGTTTCGGTCGGGCGGCGATGAGTCCGGCGAGGAAACCAGCCTTGAATCCGGAGTCGATATTCACGACGGCCACGTTGTTCGCGCAACTGTTGAGCATGGAGAGCAGCGCCGAAACGCCGCCGAAATTCGCACCGTAGCCAACGCTCGTCGGCACGGCGATCACCGGACACGATACGTAGCCGCCCACAACGCTGGGTAAAGCGCCTTCCATGCCGGCCACAACGACGATTGCATC
>DASZZA010000123.1:0-17156 GCA_035545135.1 Lacipirellulaceae bacterium
ATCTGGTCGGAAAGTTCTTCGCGCAACCGAATGATGTCATCGCTCGGCCACATGTCGTCGATCTGTTCCCGCTCGGCTCGCTTGGCTGCGAGAAGGCGGTCGATCCCATAAAGAGCAACCCGCCGGTAATCTCCAATAATACGGCCACGACCGTAAGCATCCGGCAGGCCGGTGATAATCCCGGATTTCCGGCATTTCATGATTTCGGGCGTATAGGCGTCGAAGACGCCGTCGTTATGCGACTTTCGGTATTTCGTGAAAACCTCGTGGACGACCGGGTCGGGTTCGAAGCCCGCGGCCTTGAGACCCGCTTCGACCATTCGCAATCCGCCGAACGGAAAAATCGCTCGCTTGAAAGGCTGGTCGGTCTGAAGACCTACAATAACTTCATTATCGCGATCGATATAGCCAGCCTTGTGAGCAAGCAGCGTCGAGGGAGTTTGAGCATCGACGGCAAGCACCCCCTTTTTTCGTTCCTCGGCGAAGTACGGCTGCAATTTCGCCCAGACGGCCTTGGTACGCTGAGACGGTCCGGCGAGAAAAGCTTCGTCACCCGCGTAAGGCGTAGCATTTCGGATGATGAAATCGCGAACGTTGATGGAGTTGAGCCAATCTCCAGGATGGAAATCGCTCCAGCAATCTCCGGCCTTAGCTTCCGTCCTCAGGGCTGCGCTGGTTTTCATGATGCATCTCCCACTGGCCTGGACCGATCAAGTCGGACACATCGGTACCGAGGGCGACAACTCGGCATGCACCATGACCATCGTAGCGACAACATTTCTGGCTTTGATTTAGATCAACAAATGAACGATCGTCGACTTCGATACTTTCCGTTTCGCAACGGTGACTGGCGACACAGAATGGTCGCAGCTGAGCCGTCAGCCGCGTCACCGAAAACAATCAACACAAACACCGGGCCAGACGCGTGAGCATCCTCGCTCAACCGTCGCGTTCAATGCTCCGTCGTGTCGACCTTCTTCCACGTCTGATCCGGATCGAACAAGACGATACGTTTGGCGAGAAAGTCCGTTCTCTTGCCGAGGTCCTTTTGATAGACGGTTCCGGTATGGCTGACCATGAAGGTCATGACTCCAGAGTTGCCGTATTCGGCAGGATAAGCGATCAGCGCGAAACCGCCGATCATTTTGCTTTTGACGATGTAGTTCAGTGCGCCACCGGGCGCGTTGGGGCCTTGTCCCCTCAATATTCGAAAGAAATATCCGTGATACGGGGCGCCATGCCCATCGACCTTATAGCCCTCTGATGAGGCTTCCGCTGCCAACTCGCCAAGTGGGCTGGGGTCGCGGTCGTCGCGCCAGAATAGTCCATCCTTCTTGCCAGGATGGCTGACAATGCGTTGAGCGTAAATACCGATGCCTTCGCCTGTTCGATCCTTCTCGGCATATTCGTTCTGGGCATCTACGAAGGCGAGACAGGTCTGAATTGCATCCAATTCATTGCGTCCGATACGGCGATAAAGAATCTCGAGACGCCCGGCGCCTGCGTTGAATTCCCAGCCGCTCTTGCCGTTGACAAGTGGAATTGGAAACGGAAATTCATCGGCGCCTAAAATAAGCGTCGCCTTCTTGTTTCCCTCAGCCTTGATGGCATGCTTGGCATTATACGCTGAAAGAAAACGTTTCCGCGTCTCCTCGTCAGCAACGCTATCGCCGGATTCGACCAGGTCTTCGGCATTTCTGCCGAGGACTTTCAGAATGGCTCGTGTCATGCCGGTCTTGACTGCCGCTACCAGTCCCGCTGCCGCATCTTCCGGCGAAGAAAAGGCCTGTTGAGCCCGGCTCGCGCCGGTTGACAGAGCGATCGCAACGATTGCTAGCGCACCTGTCGAAGCGGCGCGAGAAATCCATTTCGATGCGATCATGGCGACATCTCCCGCGGCACAGGAATTTTTGCGCCCGCAGCGAACCAGTCGTTGTAGGTTCTCAGCTTTAATCCCAGCTTCTCGTAGTAAACTCTGAGGTAGCCGTCGCGACCACGGATCACGGCTTGCGGCATCAGGTTCTGCACTTCCTGCGCAATCACGCCGACATATGACTTCCTGCTGCCGAGGTAGCTGAAGCGGTAGTAGCCGAGACCGTTGGCGAGATACCCCAGCAGCACGATGTCGTGTTTCAACTGGACATCGGATCGCCGTCCTCCGCCGCCGCGGAAACCGCCACCGCCACCACGGAAGCCCCCGCCACCGCCGCCGCGAAATCCGCCGCCATGGAAACCTCCCCTGCCGGCGGATGCCGCGCCGCCGCGTCCAGCGAAGCTGCCTCCTCGACTGCCCAGACTCGCGTGACCGCGAACCGAGGCCGCGGAAGCCGCCCTGCCCGACGATATGTTCATGGCACCGCCACGATTGCCGCCGCCCTTAGCACGGTTAGTAGCCCTGCTACCTGCCTTGGCCCGGTCGCTGCCACCCCGGGCACGATCGGCTGCGCCCGACCGATTGCCACGATCGCCGCCCGGCCGGTCACGTGAAGCCGCACGGTCGCGGCCGCGATCTGCCAATGCCCGATCTCCGCCGCCAGGTCGATCCTGCCCGGGACGAAGCACCTGCTGCCCATCGCGGCCACGAAAATCCATGCGATTCGAGACACCCGCCTTCAGAGTGTTATTACTGAAGCGCTGCTGAACATTCGCGTTATTGTACCGCACGCCCTGACGATGCGCCGGATTGTGCTGCCAGCTGTTTCCAATGTTGTTCGTCCTGTTGTAGTGATTGACGTAGAGATTGCGGTTACCCCAATTGAACCCGCCGCCCCAATAATTACCCCAGCGCCCGATAGCCCAGGCCGCACCGAACGCGAGCCCCGTCGCGATCACTCCCGCGCCGATATAGGACGGATACCCGAAGTAGTAGGGTGGATATTCTGTATAGGGCCAGGTCCCGTAAACCGTTGCCGGATCATAATACGGCACGTACATCGCATCAGGGCTGGCAGCTTCGACAACGATCGTCCGCCTGTTTTCTTGCGTTTGAACGCTGACCTTCTGCTGTTTGGTGGTGACAAGTTTTTTGTTGTCGTAGGCCTTGGAACGAAGGCGTTGGATTGCATCCATGACATCGGCTTGCTGTGCGAGAACGGCATCGCCAAGACTCTTGGTCCAGTCGATCTTGTCGCTCATCGTCGCAATGACGTCTGGAGTGCTCGAAAGCGCCTTGACGCTGTTATCCCATGATTGCTTTTCAACTTCGCTCTTCAATGCATCGCCTTTGAGCGCTTTGCGTTCCTTGAGCCACCGGTCGGCCTGTACGACTTCAAGTGGATAAGTCGACGCAGCCAGCACATTTGCGAGCAACTCATCGGGATAGAGCGCAATCGGGGCGACCAGCGCTTCGAGCTGCTCTGGCTTCAACAGTTCTGCACCAGGCAACGACTGGGCCGCTGGTTGCGGCGTGGTGCTGGAGCCGGGCGGATTGTCGGCCGTTTGGGCGGGGACCGCGACAGGATTCGCTATTAGCAATGTAAGAGCGATCAACGTCTTGCCGCAGCGGAACATCTCGGCTCTCCTCAAGTGCATCGTTACACGATGGATCCAGGCCGGGCTCATGCTTTGACAAAGATCAATGAAACGAACTGCGTCCTGTAGCTGCACTGCAGTACCAGCGTGACCGGAGTCATCAGGTCGAAACTGATCGACCGCGCGCAGACGGAAGCCTGACTACGAAAAGTGCGCCGCCGGACGATAAGTTCGCTGCGGAAACATGCCCCTGATGCGCCACAACAATAGTTCGGACAATCGCGAGTCCCATACCCATGCCCTGTGGTTTTGTCGTGAAAAATGGATCGAAAACGCTCTGGAGATCACCGGCGGCTATGCCGGGGCCGGTGTCGCTGATACTAATTTCAGCGATGTCGTCCGAAAGGTTCGTGGTTACGCTAACTTCACGCTCATTTGAATCCGCTGCGGATATTGCCTCCACCGCATTGACAATCAAGTTCAGAACAACTTGTTGCAATTGAACCGCATCGCCCCTGACCGTCAGATCGACCGAGGTCGTGACACATCTCAATATAATGTTCCGCTCCCGAGCCATGGTTGTGACAAGTCCAATCACCTGCCGTACCGTTTCGTTCAGGTCGATACACTTCATCTCAAAGGGGGTTTTTCTCAACACGCTGCGTAGCCGACGTATAACTTCGCTGGCGCGCTGATCGTCGCGCCTGATGTCAGCGAGAATTTCCCTCAATTCACCCAGATCCGGTGAAGAGCTATTCAGCATGAGCTCTGCCGTTTCCGCATTGGTAAGAATTGAGCCCAGCGGCTGGTTTAATTCGTGCGTGATGGAAGCGGTCAGTTCACCGACGGTCGAATAGCGGTTAAGGTGCGCAAGCTCGGCCAGACGCTGCCGCGATTCGACTTCAGCAAGACGGCGACGATGCCGTTCGCGGAGCAGTCCGCTGATTAACCCCCCTTGAATCAGGATTACGATCGTAATCAGCGAAAGCGATACACTGTACTTTTCCCAGATAGCTGGCTCACGAAACAGGATTTTGCTTCCCGGAGGCAGGTTGCTCTCCCTGATACCCCAGCGCTGCATCTCCCGCCAATCGAACTTTGGATCGGCATATTTGATTGCAGCAGGCCTTATATCGCGAGGCCTTTCTCCGTTCAGGATTCGAACCGCCACGGCAGCCGTAAGCCTGCTAATTTCGAGAACGGAATACATTGGCCCGCCAACGATATCGTTGCCAAAAAAGCCGTCGTCGTAAGAAAAAATTGGAGCATTGGACACTTCGTGGAGTTGCCGAAGCGCATTATTCCCCTCGTAAGAAATCCCTGCCGCATCGACGTTCATAAGATGCCAGAAGATGGCTGTGTTCGCCGGCAACGTTTCACTTTCTTCCAAAAACTGCTGAAACGGAATATCGTCGGTCCAAATGAAATCGACCTTCTTGTTGAGAGCGGCCGCATCCTTGCGGAGCTCCCCGAGCCAGAATTTCTCATTTGGCGATGTTCCGTTCACAACGACAATTCGCTTCGTTTCGGGAAGAACACGAAGGATCGTCTCGAAAGAAAGGTGAAAATCATGAGAAACCGCAATAAAGGTTTCGTTATCCGGCAAATTCGATAACTGGACACGCCGCTGCTCGACAGCCGACAGTATGAGGGGAATTCGAATGAACAGACGTTGGCGGTTATGCTGAACGAAATTCGAAGCAGGGGCGCCGATGGCAATGACGATATCCGGCGGGTGTTCGGAATAAAGCGCCGTCAGGTAATCAATAAAAGGAAGTTCGGGTTTTTCACCGCCAGAACGTGCGGAAACTAACGAGTGGTCCTGAAGATCAATCTGCCATGGCGACAACCGTTCCAGATTCTCGCGAATGGCTTTGGCGTATGCCCCCCAGGGTCTGAAATCCTGCCCGAAGGAATTCAGGATCAATACTCGCTTGATTTCGCGACTTTGAGCACCTCGCGCAAGCTCGGACGGAATGATCGCCCAGACCAGCAGGCAGACGAACAGACGAATGACGAGATCCATCGCTACCATCGGAACGCGTCCGTTCATCTTCGTACGCCGGCTCTCCGAACGGCTGCATCGTAGCATTTTTTCGTACAGGCATACAGCCTGAGCGAACGAAGCCGCAACTGTCAACAACGCGTCGCGACCCGGCCGGAGGCATCACGATCCGAACGCATGAGAAACCATAATATGCATCCGTGCGCCGAGAGCACTCACGGCCGCGGCAACCGTCGAGCACCTCGCCCTCCAGGCCACTCCGCCATAACTTATTGGCATCAGGGTCCGGCCAATCCTTGCCTCGGAGAACGCTCCATTCTTAAATTCAAACTCCACCGATCTAAGGTACGATTCGCTAGATTCGACACCGGTGATATTGAGCATCTATTCCTTCCATACCCGGGAATTCTCGGGTGATAGTGTCGGCATCGATCACCTTCAGGAAGAACTGAACTTTTGAAAGCATGATCCCTGAGTCACAAGCGACAACGAGATTGACGCTTTGATCGTTCTCCTTCTTCGACTTGATCAGGCAGCTCGCGGATTTCCCTCTTAGGCGATTGGCTTCAACTATGAACCCACCGCCGTAAGCACCTGAAAAATTCGTAAAACCGATTTGGCGTGCACGTCCTTTGCGAGTAAATATTTTATTGCATTGTTCCGCACTCGTAGCCCACGCCCCGGAAAGCTCGAACGCATTGACCTTCTGCGGCGACAGCAGCACGGCGCTCGCGGTAATTGCCGCTGCAAAGACGAGCTTTCGAAGCGCACTCATGGCTTTCCTCCTTGAAGCAGTCAGTGATCGCTAAGTACCAATGTCTTGATTGGCAAAAGCAGCGCCTGAATCCGAAGCAGCAGCGCATGCACCAATCCTACCCCGTCAATAACATGCAGGACGATTTTCCGGCCCATGCTGGTCTTCGGTGCAAGGATCTCATCGTGGTTGCTGGTGTAGGCGTTGACGATACAACTGCTGCCAGCCGTCACCCCTGAGAGACCGCCCTTATAAAGGGGCTCGAGATGAACGAGGATCGTGCCAGGCCTTGTGACACTCTGCGCTTCAACCAATTGCTCTCCGCCGCGAAATTGACCTGCAGCGATGTAGTCCTGAACGGTGGTAACGACCATTGGGATTATCACCCACGGCTTGGAGATGCAGGTCGCCTCCGCTACCATCTTTTCTTTCAAGACTTGAGCTTCGATCTGCCCAAACCCCGCCTGCAGTGATCGCTGGCCGGCGCCTTCCGGGATGAGTATCCCAGCGGATCGCATCAGCGGATTGACGATATCACCTGTGCGCAGAGCGAACTGCTCAACCCGTCCGCTGTGGCGATTGCGGCATCGACTTCAGCAATCTTTCGCTTGGCCGTATCGAGTGCTGCCTCCTGTTTCGAGCTATCCAGCCTGAGGATCACGTCTCCCTTGGAGACCGGCGCAGTGAGACCTTTGGCGTGCACGTTACGTCCGGCCGATGCGAATCGTTTGACTTAGATCAAGGCAACGAGGTCGACCCGACATAGTTTTGTAAAGATGTGGAGCAGACCAAGACCATTAGATTAGGAGTTCCTCGTCATGCCAGGCAGCATCGATGACCTCATTCCCAGTGCGAAGCAGATTCGGAAAGAAGCGGCCCTTAAGGAGACCGAAAGGGCGGACCAATATGCTCGCTTGGCAGCGGCCGCAGAAGCCGAGAAACAAGCGCTGATCGAACGGCTCAGTCGTCCGTCAGGCAAATCCGAGGAAGAGAAAATCCAACTCGCCTCGACGATTATTCAGCGAGCAGTACGAAACGGATTAACCGAAGTGCAAGTATATCGGTTTCCCAACTCGCTGTGCACAGATAATGGCCGTGCCATCAATCAGCAGGAAGCCGGTTGGGAAAATACATTGATGGGGATTCCGAAGGAAATCTTCGAACTTTGGCGCGAATACCTGAAACCGCGGGGTTATCGCATCGGCTATCAGATTATCGACTACCCCGGAGGCATTCCGGGCGATATCGGCATCACTATTTCCTGGGGAGACTGAGGACAAGTCCGTAGAGTTTAATCTGAAGCAGCGGAAATTACGAATGGCAGCCGACGCAGACGCGCCACGGATGAAACGCAAGGCCTATGAGAAAGAGTTGGAAAAACTCCAGGTCGAACTTTGCTATCTCCAGGAATGGGTGAAGGCGAACAAGATTCGAGTTATTATCCTGTTCGAAGGTAGGGACGCCGCTGGCAAGGGCGGCACGATCAAGGCGATTACGGAGAAGGTCAGTCCGCGCGTGTTTCGCGTTGCCGCCTTGCCAGCTCCGTCGGATCGCGAGAAAACGCAGTTATTCCTTCAACGTTACATGCAATATTTCCCGGCTGCCGGTGAAATCGTGATATTCGACCGGAGTTGGTACAACCGCGCCGGCGTGGAATATGTGATGGGCTTCTGCACACCAGCCGAGCACAAGCGATTCCTTTCGCTCTGTCCCGAAATCGAGAAATATATCATCGAAGGCGGCATCATCCTCATCAAACTCTGGCTTGAGGTCGGAATGGACGAGCAGGAGCGTCGTTTTAAGGCTAGAATTGATGATCCGTTGCGGCAATGGAAATTAAGTCCAATGGATACCGAATCCTACCGACGATGGCACGACTATTCGGAAGCGCGGGATCTGATGTTCAAGGCGACCAGCACGCAACAATCGCCATGGTACATCATTCGATCCGACGATAAGCGCCGGGCACGACTGAACTGCATCGCCCATCTGCTGCAGTCGATTCCGTACAAACGTATCCATAAGAATAAAGTCAAGCTGCCAAAACGTTCCGCCAAGGGAGACTTTGACGACCAGGCTAGCCTGCGCGGGATGGCGTTCGTGGCTGAACGTTATTAAGTGGATCGGCCGCGCACTGCGCGGTCGATCTGGTTCGATCTATTTCAGGCGTATCGAGACCCCGCTGACAGCGACCGACATTTCGGCGCCTACCTTCGGACCACTCAATTGCAGGATCACGCCGTTGGCATTCTGCAATTGAACTCCACCTGCCCCGGCCGCAAAGGCTCCTCCGGCTCCGACAGCGGTGTACCTGCCTTCAATGGAGGTCGGTCCCTTCAGATTGATAGCTCGTCCAGCTAGTTTGGAGGTCGAGGCTCCAATCGTGAAGCCGACGCTCATCCCCGATACAGTGAATGGATAATGGTGGCCCCGGAGCGTCAACACGCCCTCGCCGCCACCAACTCCTACGACGAACCCGCCTTTAGTGAAGATCACTGCGACGC
The DNA here is from genome assembly GCA_035545135.1 of Lacipirellulaceae bacterium. GTDB lineage: Bacteria > Planctomycetota > Planctomycetia > Pirellulales > Lacipirellulaceae > JABDGM01. Next base: position 8,735 of record DASZZA010000123.1, read on the forward strand.
GACCTATCTCAGCTCGTGCTGGCGTACTGTTGGCGACTGCGCCCACGAGCAGGGCTACCAGGGCGACGCTTATGCTAAACCTTTTCATGATGTCCTTTTCCTATTTTCCTCTGATGACTAATGCTTCGATGAACCAGCAGATTCGACTGAACGGAAGGAAAACTGATAGACGCTTGTTGTGCGTACTAGAGTATTGGTGGACATTTTCCTTTTGCTTTTCGGCCACCTTGATCCAAGTCAATGCCGCACTCCCCGACATAACGCTCCGAGCTGCAGCGAATGTCGCCCTGCACATGCAAGCTGATGTCAGACACGTCCGGTCGGAATCCCCTGATCTGCAGGACATCTCGGGAATAGTTCACTGTTGAGGCGTCCGTTCGCTCTGGAGGTCGGGTCGTTCGCCGGCATTGTCATCGGCCAGCACAGCGTCAAGCGTGCGGAGCCATTCCCTGCTGTCCGTCTTCTCCGCCAGCCCTTCCGCCCTTAGCAATTCACGCAACTGCGCGTGAGCGCCGACGATGCAGAACGCTATATTACGCGACATGAGTTCATCATGGAGATCGATCAGCATCCGGGCCCCCGCCAAATCGATGTAGGGCGACGCCGAAAGATCGCAGGCAACTAGCTTCACGTCAGACGATTTTCGCAGCGTTGCCAAAACTGTCTCAAGAATCGTCTCGGCGTTGATGTAGAGCAACGAGGCTTCAGGACGGAACGCAATAACGCCAACCAACGGTTTCACGCCCTCATGCCGGAGGCTGTCGGAATAGCGACCCGAGCCAGGAAGCCGTCCGAGAAACGCTATATTGGGCCGCGACGCTCGGATAAGAAGAAGGAGGATGGATGCAAGGGCAGCAAGCAAAATACCTTGGAGAATCCCAAGCAACAACACTGATACGAGGGCGATAGCCGCGGCATAGAAATCGATGCGGCTTACCTTCCACATATGGACTAGCGCGCGAACATCAACCAGTTTGTAAACTGCGGCAATGACAACTCCAGCCAACACGGCCCGCGGCAGGTTGGTTAGCAACTCAGTAAAGAACAGCAGGCAGAGCGCGAGGGTAAGTGAGCAAAACACCAATGCCAGGGGCGTGCGCGCCCCCGCCGTGTCATTGACGGCGGACTGCGACAACCCGCCCGCGACGGGATAGCCATGGCCGAATGCAACTGCGAGGTTGGCAACCCCCAGCGCCAAGAATTCTTGACGGACATCGATGCTATATCCATGTTTTGCTGCAAAACTCCGCGCCGCAGAAACGCCTTCTATGTACGCCAGCAACAAACATCCGGCTGCTATTGGAAATAGCTCTTCGAAATCCAGCATTCCGAAAGTCGGCACCTCGAAGGCAGGCAATCCTTCTGGTATTTTCCCGGTGACGGGCACACCCAGCGCTGAAAATCCGAACAACGTTGCCACGAGAATCGACAATGCCAGCACCATGAGTCCGACAGGTCTGCCTGTCAGGAAGCGTTCGCCGAGGGAAAGGAGCGCGATCGCCACAATTCCTATGCCCAATACAAGTGGATTGATGTTGCCGATCTGACCCGCGAGTCGAATTGCGCGGTCAAGGAAGTTATGGCCGCCACTAGCCACGCCGAACAGGCTCGGCAACTGACTCATGATGATTGTAAGTCCAGCGCCCGCCTTGAAGCCGACGAGAATGCTGTCGCTTACCAAGCGCACAATAATGCTCAGCCTGAAGACCCAGGCGATCAGGCAAAGCAGCGCCACAGCGAATGCCGAAAGACTCGCAATCTGTGCGTATCGTACGGCGTCTCCTCCTGCCAATGCCCCGAGGTTGCCAGCGATCATGAGCGATATTGCGGAGGTAGGACCGACAGCAAGCTGGCGAGACGATCCAATAAGAGCATAGCCCAAGCCGCCAAGAAGATAACCATAGATGCCGACTTGCGGCGGCAATCCGGCAAGGCCCGCATAGGCCAGCGACACCGGGATGGCGTAGGCGGCGAGCGTCACCCCCGCGATCGCATCACGATGAAACCAAGACGGTTTATATCCGGCAAGCCACGTCAGCGGCGGAAAAATCCCTGTCCAACTCACTCCCTGAAGCGCGTACAGCTTCATAGACGTTCCTAACGTATGTCGCAGAGAAGCAAGACGACCGGCAAGATTCACAGATCCTGATAGCATAGGCGGCGCGTCGCGCCGGACGCGGATTGATCTAGATCAAACCATCGACGAATTTCTAAGGACCGAAGTGATCAAGAAAAATGGGCTCTGCGATTTCGCTGCACGCGATCGGGTTCGCTCTCTCCACGAGAGCGCAACGCAGACGTTCGAACAGCACTTCACAAACGGACCGACCGGTCGCGCTGGAGTGACGCTCGATGAACTTCTCGACCGGCTCAATTAGCGATCTTGCTGAAAACGGCTTTGTTAGAGATGCGATACATCCCGACTCGATTGCGGCCGAGCGTTTCGCATCACTATCGTTGCCGCATTACTGGCGGATCGACTACAACGCCGTCAAACCCCATTCGAGCCTCGGCGGCCTGCCACCGTCGGTGTTCGCAAACCGGCCCCTGCAAAAGGGCCAAATCGAAGCCGGGCCTAACTTATTGACCGGCAGGAAATTGGGGAGCACGTCACCATCGCCTGCTGCGCATCCATTTAGACGCCTCGCCTATCAATATTCATATTGTCCTTCGTCCATGATACCGCGGAGAAAATTGCGCCGAACACAAAGACTAGCTGCCTGAATTTTCGTTGGAATTGATCAGGCCAAGTCGCTCCGCGATCGAAACCAGTTCTGCAAGCGAATGCACCCGCATCTTCTCCATAACCTCATGGCGATGTGCTTTCACGGTCCGCTCGGTTGTTCCTAGCTCTCTGCCAACTTGCTTGTTAATCTTGCCGCGCACGATCAAATCGAAGACCTGTCGCTCGCGAGGCGTCAATGTCTCAAGAAGCGCAAGATTGGTATGGAGCTTGCTTCGTTGGTTGCTGATTAACTCGTGGCGTGCCAGGGCGCGCTCGATCGCGTCGATCAGTTGCTCTGATAATACTGGCTTGATCAGAAAATCTTCGGCACCTGCCCTGATAGCTCGCACGATCGTCGGGGTGTCAGCATGGCCAGTAACGAAGACGATCGGTAAGATCGAATGGAGCTCGATGAGACGGCTTTGTAATTCCAGCCCCGTCAGTCCGGGCATTCGTATGTCGAGCAGAACGCATCCCGGCCTTTCAGGGCCTCGCAGACTGTCCAGCAATGCCTGGGCCGACGAATGCTTCTCGACTTCATAACCAGCCAGCTTCAGACGACGTTCGACCGCTGTCCGAAACGAAGCATCGTCGTCGACAATATAGACAAGGCCAGGCAAGTCCGCCTCCCAGCCGTCACTCTAGCTTATATCTCGTCCCAGGGTCACCGAGGGGCACTGGCCAAATCCCTGGCCTCCCCACGGGCTGATCCTCACGCGGCGACCGATACCGTTCAAACAAAGGCATCCGAAGCTGGACCCTGTACTTTCTGACACTCTAGTACAAACCTGTCCCTTGGTACAATGACCTTAAAGACAATGGTCAAAAAACGTGGCTTAGCGGAAGCTTCAAAGGCTTCCTTCCACGGACATACTTCATTGAGGCAGACCATATCCAACAATCGATACTGTACAGGAGTTGGCCATGTTTGTCCGCGTTACCACCGCATATCGCGCCACCTCTCTCGGCGAACTCGGAATAGCTAATAATTCAAATCAAAAAATTCGACTAAACGAATTCACCTATAAGAAGGGTACTGAAATATACGGAGAAAATGAGCCTGCTGACTATGTTTATCAAGTCAAGGCGGGCGCGGTGCGAAGCTACAAGTTGCTTTCAGACGGTCGTCGCCAGATCGGCGCGTTCCACCTCGTGGGCGACATTTTTGGCCTGGAAAACGGAAGCGAGCATCGGTTTACGGCAGAAGCGATCCAGAACACCACGGTTCGCTTGATCAAACGGCAGAGCCTTGAGATGGTGGCCGAGAGCGATGCCATGGTCACGCGAAATCTGCTCAGCATGACCACGGACAATCTGCAGCATGCGGAAAATCACATGTTGCTGCTTGGTCGCAAGACGTCTCTGGAACGGGTCGTCGCCTTCCTGATTGAGATGGACCGACGGCTCACGGCGGCCGGCGTCATACCACTACCGATGTCGCGTCGCGATATTGCCGACTATCTGGGGCTCACTCTGGAAACGGTGTCTCGCGCATTATCGCGACTGCATGAATTGGATATCATCGGCTTTGTCGGCAGCAATCAGCGCCAGATCGTTCTCTTGAACCGAGGGCAGCTCGCTAATCTTGATCAGCAGACCTGAACCCGGAAGCGTCGGGGCGAGGTGGCCGAGCATCTACTCGCCTATGTATGAGCGCGAGCGCAACGTTCGCTGACGACTGATATAAGCAGCACCAACGTGCTAATCGATAATATGATAGCCGCCATCAATATAGAGGACGCCGCCGGTGATGAGCTTGGCGCCATCGAGCGCCAGAAACGCAGTTGCGTTGCCGACGTCGTCGATACTGACTAGACTGCGCGATGGAGCCTTCGACTGCGCCTTGTCCATGAGTTCGTCGAAGTCCGGAATGCCGGAAGCCGCGCGCGTAGCGAGTGGTCCTGGCGAGATTGCGTGAACGCGGATGCCTTTCGGGCCCAGTTCCGCAGCGATGTAGCGAACGGCGGCTTCAAGCGCCGCCTTCGCCACTCCCATCACATTGTAGTTCTCTACCACCATCTGGCTGCCGTAGTAGGTCATAGTGAAAATGGATCCGCCCCGTTTCATCAATGGTTCGGCCAGATGAGCCATTCGTATAAATGACCAGCACGAGACATCCATCGTTTTAAGGAAGCCGTCGCGATCTACGTCTGTCACTCGTCCGTGGAGGGCATCCTTTGGAGAGAAGGCGATCGAATGCAGCAGAAAATCCAGCTGCCCCCAGTCCGCGGCGATCCGTTCAAATACCTGCTCCGTTTGACCCTCGACCATGACGTCGAGAGGCATGAAGATCGACGCCTGCAATGCTTGTGCAAGCGGCTCGACGTGCTTTTTCGCGCGCTCGTTCAGATAGGTCACGGCAAGTTCGGCACCGAGCGCACGAAATGCCTTGGCGCACCCCCAAGCGATCGATTGATCGTTGGCGATACCTACGATCAGGCCCTTCTTGCCTTTCAGAGCGACCTTGGTATCCGGAAATTCGGGAATTATGGCACTCTCTCCTGCCTGGCACGCGAGGATGGTGCACCCATCAGCAACGCCAATGTGTGCTGCGCGATCATCAATTCCTCGTCGGTTGGTATGACGTAGACCGGAACGAGGCTGTCGGACCTGGATATCAGGCACGCGTGGCTAGAATTCGCGGTCGGATCCAGCGTCACGCCAAGCCAACCCAGTTGATCGGCGACGCGCGCCCGAATGGCTGTCGAGTTTTCTCCGATGCCGGCTGTAAAGACAAAAGCGTCCAGCCCCTGCAACGCGGCCGCAAGCATGCCGGCGTTGAGGCAAATCCGATGGACGAAATACTCGACCGCCAGTTTTGCCCTTTTATCCTCACTTGCCTCTAGTTCGCGCATATCATTGCTGACGCCTGAGAGTCCCTTCAATCCGCAATCGCCGTAGAGGAATTTCTGTACGTCCGAGGCCGACATTTTTAGTTCGGATATGAGATAGAGGACGACACCGGGGTCGAGTTGTCCTGGACGCGTTCCCATGGGTAGCCCGTCGAGTGCCGTGAACCCCATGGTACTCTCGACGCTGCGTCCTCCCTTCAATGCGCACATGGAGGCTCCGCTCCCGAGATGAGCGACAATCACCAGCCCCTTGGCAATTTCAGGGGCGATATGCGCTAACGTTTTCGCGACATATTCATATGAAAGACCATGAAAGCCGTAACGCCGAACGCCCTCGGCATATAATTGGTATGGAATTGCATAATAGTCAGAGACAGCGTCATGCGTGCGGTGGAACGCAGTATCAAAACAAGCCACCTGTGGGAGTTTTGGAAAATTGGCGAGAAGAGACCGGATCGGAGCCAGATTATGCGGCTGATGAAGTGGGGCAAGCGCCACGAACCGCTCCAGTCGGGCTACGACACCGTGGTCGATCAGCACTGGCTCGCTGAAATCCGGTCCACCGTGAACGACGCGGTGACCGACTGCGATCGGGCTAACGCGGATTTCATTGCGCAGCCATCCGCCGACGACGCTCATTGCGGCTGGGACGTCCGAAACCGATTCGATCGGATAGACGCGGTCGGCCAAGGGTTCGTTGTCCGTATTGCTCGCCCGCAGGCGAGGACGACGGCCAATGCCATCCAGCTGGCCCTTGATCTGCCGCCGCAATCTCCCCTCCCCTTCGATCGAAAAGATCTGGAACTTGACGCTCGAGGAGCCTGCATTGACGACGAAGATGGTATCCATGGCGATCACGCAGCAACTGTTGGAGCCTGCTGACGCCTCGCATTCGCATAGAGAGCCGCGACCGCGCAGGACGCCATCCGAGCGCGCGCCGAGTCTGCACGTGACGTCAGAACGACAGGCACCCGCGCACCGAGCACGATGCCGGCGCTATCCGCCTTGGCGAAATAGGCGAGATTTTTCGCCAGCATATTGCCGGCCTCGAGGTCGGGCACGAGCAGGATCTGCGCTCGTCCGGCAACCTCGGACCTGATTCCCTTGATCCGCGCCGCTTCCGCATCGATAGCGTTATCGAAGGCGAGAGGCCCATCGAGCACGCCGCCAGTGATCTGCCCACGATCGGCCATTTTACAGAGCGCCGCAGCCTCGATCGTAGACGGAATACTGGAAGTAACGGTTTCAACCGCCGACAAGATCGCCACGCGAGGCGATTTTCCAAAGCCGGTTTGCGTATAGAGATCAATGGCGTTCTGAATGATGTCGCGCTTGGCATCGAGATCGGGAAAAATGTTGATGGCCGCGTCCGTCACAAATAGCGTTTCGGCATAGGCCGGCACGTCCATTACGAACACATGGCTGATCCGCCGGTTCGTTCGCAGCCCGCCCACCTTCGCCGTAATGCTGCGCATGAGTTCGTCGGTATGAAGGCTGCCCTTCATCAACATCTCGCCCGCGGCAGCATGGATGAGCTCAACGCCCTTTGCAGCCGCAGCCTCGCTGTGCGCCGCATCCACAATCTTGAAGCCGGAGATGTCTAAGCCACACTTGCCGGCCGTATCCCTGATTTTTGCTTCAGGCCCGACCAGCGTCGGCCGGATGATGCCTGCCGACGCACTGTCGATGACACCACGCAGCGAAGTTTCATCGCAGGGGTACACGACGATGGTCGGTATTGGCGGCGCCGCCTTGGCCGCAGCGATCAGACGGTCATACTTGCTGGGAGAACGCGCTTTTACTGTATCAACTGGCAAGGCGTTCATGTTCCCTCCGGATCTTTCCGATTGACGCTACGATGCCTTCGCCTGATCGAAGCGGGCCAGGTTCGACACCTTGTCCGAGACTTCGTCTGCGTTGACGCCGAAAAGTTCCGCAACGCGCTTCAGGCGCTTTGCGGCTTCACCCGAAACTGCCGCACTGGCGGACAGCACTTCGCCGATTGTCAGGAAAGTCGCTTGACGCATGCTTGCATCGTCGGGCAACAGCTTCGGTATCGCGGTCAACGCCCCTTCCTGATCGAGCAGAAGCATAAAGAACTGCTCCCGGACCAGCATTTTGAACTCGGTCAACGTCAGCCGCGCACCGGCGTTGCTCCGGCGGACGTTACGCATCGCTTCCAGGCTACGCTCATCCACCATTCCTCTCGCCGACCCGACATAAAGCAGACTGCGAATGGCCGCTTCGCGAAGACCCCCCTCGCCAATTCTGGATTTTAGCTCAGTGATCCGCTTATCGAGCATTTCACGGTGTACAGCAGACATTTCCTGCCGGCGCGATGGGGTGGATTGCGGATCGATTCCGACAGCCGCTTGCAACGCCGGCGAGCCATAGACTGCAAGAAAAGTCGCCTCGCTCAGGGCCTCCTGCGAATCCCGCCAAATGTCCAAAGCGTGCACGATTTGCTTGGAGACCTGCTCCTGAAAGGCAACGAAGGGATTGTCCGTCGAGACTTGTTTCCGATCCTCTTTTGTCTGCTCCGCCACCGCCTTTATCGCAGACATGAACGGATTGTGACTGCCGAACGCTTCATATTGAAGCCGCAATGGGTGCAGATTGCGCATCAATTCCGCCATCTGCGGAGTCACCGCGCCTTTAATCCATGGCTGCATAAATCTCCGGTAAGCGGCCAGATTGATTTCCGATACACGCTTGGCGGCGGCAAACCGCCGCTCATCCTCGGGCGAATTGCCACCCATGGCACGGATGTCATCGAGCGTCCGCGCCTCGCAGCGCATGACCCACTGGCCGACGGCAAGCTCGGCATTCGTCGTGTCAGCGCCCT
>DASZZA010000124.1:0-4724 GCA_035545135.1 Lacipirellulaceae bacterium
TCTGTCATCCTCGCTGTCAAATATGGTGCTTGTGGCAGTACGACCACGCTGTGCTTGGCCAGTTGATACCCATCGTTAGTGACGGCTTCCTCCGGAACGTACAGAAACGGATAGTTGTGTGGGTACAGCAAGTCGTGAATCTTCATCGCTGCACTCGTGTGGAAGCTAAAGCCGTCATGCGGGTTGATAGGGGGGCTATTCCAGACCGAGGCCGACGGCTGCAGTATGATGATCGGAGGCTGCTTCACCTCTGTTTTTAGAAACATGTCGCTGAATCGTAACGCCTGGCGCTTTATGGCTGGGATGACGCACGCTGAGGGTCGTAGGATTGAATAGCCGAGGTCTTTGTCGAAAAGACCATTGCGATAACCGGGCCAATCGTAGTAAAAGTCAAAAAAGACGAACACCTGCTTGCCCCAAACAAGATTTCGCCAGACGCTGGCTTCGCACGTTGCGCGGAAGTCCGATTCCTTCGATTCGTCAAACGGGCCGGTGCGGGGAAACGTCCAAATATACTCGAACTCGACCGGCACCTTTCGGGTTAGCCGGCAAAGGCTGTACAGGTAAATTTGCTCCGGAAGATTGGGCGAGAAGTTGTTCTGGTGCATGTCGATCCAGTCGGCAACGCCTGCCTTCAACATTTGGTACGCGTTCATAGCTTGCGCCGGCCAGCCACTCATGTACATGCTGGCGTGGGCCTCGATCGGTTTCTTCGAGTCGTACCGTCGGTAAGCGTCGTAGACGAGTTTCCAATAGTCGGATTGACATTGACAGCGAAATAGCTCGAACTCAAAGGTCAAAGGGCTGGCCTTCTCGGGCAGATGTACGTACGGGTCTGGCGGCGGTTTGATGGTATCGAAGTCGCTGTACGATGAGTTCCACGCGCGGTTGAGCCCCTCGATCGATTTGAACTTTTGCCGTAAGAATTTGTGAAACGCGGCCACCGCACTGTCGTTGTATCCGCTGTACTGCGGTCCGCCTGGCTCGGGATTCATCGCATACGGATGCGGCTCGCCCGCATAGTCGTAACAGAGCAGCGTTGGATCGTCGTGAAAGTAGCGGGCCTGGGTTTCGCAATAATTCCGAATATAGTCGCGGACGCTTGGATTCCAGACATTCGGTTGGCCAAAACCACCGGAGGCGCTTCGCAACACCTTGCCATCGATTAGCCTCATCCACACATCGTCGTTCTTGCCGAATTGCTTGACAAACCAGTCGGCGACGTACGTGTTCTGGTTGTTGTACACTCCAGCCCAGTAGTGATGGCCCATGTTGTGGTCGTGCATCCATTGGTGGATTTCGTCGGTCCAGCCGTTGGGTGGCTTGACGACCTGCAACTTGTCGCGAGCGGTCATTGGCACATAGAACGAATAGATGCCGGAGCCGAAGTCGAAATCAAGCGGTAGGATGCGGTCATCGCCGACGTGACCGGTGCTGCCAAAAAGAATTCGCTTCGGTCGGAACTTCGCGTCGACGAGCGTGCGCATGTTCCAGGTTGGCTCGATCTGCGCCTTTGTCACGGGGACTGCTTGAAAAGAATCGCCGGCAGCGCGTTTACCGGCCTCGCTGAGCAGCGCGATGACTTGCTTGTCGTTGTTCGGCACGTCTGTCGCGATGTGATGTAGGATGGCGTCCAATTGCGCAATGCCGCCGTTTGATGGATTCTTGAATAAGGATGCGTAGAGCGAAGCAGCCTGATGCAATTCACGGCCAGTGTTTTCCACCGATTGTTTTCGCTCGCGGTAGCTGGCGGCGAGCGAAGGGTCGCGCATGATGTCGGCGCGGTAGTAAAGCAGGCGTTCGAGTTGACGCAGCGTGTCCACCGTCAACCAGTGGTCGACCATTAGCTTGCCGTACTGTCCAGCACAGGCGGGCAAATCTGCGGCACAACAGACGGCGGCGCCAAAAATTCCGCAAAGGCACGTGGTGGTCAATACGGCGATTCGCGGGTTCATGGTCGCGACGATCTTGGACTTGGATCAGGTGAGGATATAGATTTTGGTCCTATGCGTGTTTACCACACGCCTACCTTAGCAAATTTGTGCGTGACTTTCAGCAAGATCATTGGCGTAGCGCAACGGCCGATCATCACCGGTTGGTTTCCTTGAGTGTGGAGCCCACAATTTTATGAGCGGATAGATGCGCAGATAAGCGTGTTTTCGCCCCGGTGGAATGTCGGCCACAGGGCATTTGCATTGGCGATCCAGGCATCTCTGCTTAGCTCGGGACAGATTGTCGTTGAGTCCAAAGCTCCCACGGTTACCAGTAGTTGGTTCGATACGGAAATAACCGAGAGCGTTCGTCCCGATCCGCGGTACCAAATATGCGGTCTTGAAGGCAATATCGCGAGGAGCTTATGAATCCCGAAATTCGGGCGTTTGCCAGCAAAACGCTAATCAACGTGGTCATTGAGACGCCAAAAGGAAGGCGGAACAAGTACTATTTCGACCAGGAGTCATGTCTCTTTCGGCTGAATAAGGTTTTGCCGGCGGGTGCTACGTTTCCTTATGACTTTGGGTTCGTACCCGGGACGAGGGCCGAGGACGGGGATCCGCTGGACGTGCTGGTGCTAATGGATGAGCCGGCATTTCCAGGCTGCTTGATTACTGCGCGCCCGATCGGCGTCATCACGGCGGAGCAGCGCGAAAAAGGCAAAATGGTGCGCAATGATCGAGTGGTTGCGGTGGCCGATAAGGCACACGATTATCGCCACGTACGGACGTTGCGGGACGTTGGTAAACACTTGGTCGAGGAACTTGGTTACTTTTTTGAGTCGTACCACAAGATTCGCGGGTCGAAATTTCGAGTGGTTGGCACCCACGGAGCCCGTCAAGCTTTGGCAATCGTGAAAGATTGTCTCGACCGATAACTGCAACCGTAGGATGTGCCAAATTGTGGAGAGGCGTGAGAAGCCAGATTGGCCAGTCGGCACCCGATCGGACCAGTCAAGTGAGACGGCGCGTGCGGGTTACTGACGCGGCTAGGCGAATACGCCAGCAACCTGTCGCGCCGTCGTGTTGTTATCGTCGGGTGGCTGGCGGCGCCGACGGGCGATTGGCAACGCCGTTTTGGGCGGGGGCAGTTGCCGGTGCCGGGTTATTCACGTTGGCGCGCCCCAAGTTATTGTTGCGGTTGCCGCCCCATCCCCAGGCGAAGATCCAAATGAAAAATAGAATCACGATGCCGATGATGACCCACCAGCCCCACGCGAAACTATTTTCTCCGTCACCGGTTGGCCGTGTTGGAGTCGTATTGATGTTTGCCATGATTACCTCCTCTACAGATGAACAAACCGCCGTCGGGCGCAATTCTGGCCATCGACAAGAAGTCGTCTTACACTCAACAAAGGGTTGCAAATGAAATGCCGGGTGGTGCAGACTGCGCTTAGAGTGCGGTTAGTTTTCTATGTTGGCGGGACGGCCCGGCCGTTCATATTGCGGTATGCGGAGGGTCTGTGCGCAATATTGACGGGCGAAGTTCGTCGGACCGGCGCAAATTGACGTAGTAGGCTGCTCGCGGAGGTCAGCGCTCGGTTGCTGCGTTCGCTGCCCAGTCACGGGAAATCGCTCCGGCCAGCAGGTTGGACCTTGGTAGTATAGAGTCTTTCTCGTTGTTGCAGTGCGACCTCAGCCACCGAGTTTGTGGGTTCCGAGGAGGTACAGCATGGGCAGCAAAAAAATCCAGACGAGATCGACGAAATGCCAGTAGAGTCCGACGATATCCACCGGGGCGTTGTATTCGCTCGTAAATTTCTCGCCCATGGCGAGCGCGGCGAGGATCAGAACAATCACAATAGCAATTGTCAGATGAATGGCGTGGATTATGGTCATGGTGTAGTAGAACAACAGAAACAGCTTCACCTGGGAGACTTGGACTAATGAAAGTCCATCCTTTTCGACCCACTCGCTGGGATCGAACTTCCAACCGGGCATGAGGTTATCGCGGTAGTCGGTCCAGTATTCGACGCCTTTGAGTACAAGAAAGACGGTGCCGATCGCGGCAGTGAGGAGCAAAAAAATGATGAGCGCCCGCTTATTGCCGAGGCGTGCATAGTGGACGGCCAGCACCATGGTCAGGCTGCTGAAAAGGAGCACGAGCGTATTGACGCCGCCAATTTGCCAGTTGAGTTTCTCGCTGGCTTTCTCAATTGCTTCGGAATACTGATAGCGGTAGATGTTCAGCGCCAAAAAGATCGCGCCAAAGAACATAATTTCCGTGGCCAAAAACAGCCACATGCCGAGAGTCGCCGTGTTCGTCTGATGTTCGACGTCATGGAATTGTTCTTCGAGCGTGTGGCGCACGAGCACTGTGTGTTTGAACACTTCCTGCATGTCGGCGGTCAGGTAGCTGTCTTCACGGCTCATTTTGTGCCTTTCCAGAAGCGTAGTCGTAGGGCTCGCGGACGACGACGGGTGTCACATCGAAGTTGTCGCGGGGCGGCGGCGATGGCGTTTGCCACTCGAGGCCGGTGGCATGCCACGGATTGGGGCCGGCCAGCTTTCCATGGCGGATGGAATGGGGCAAGTAAAACAGGGGCAACAAGTATCCGACGCCTAGGATCGAGGCCCCGGCGGTAGAGAGGACGTTCCACATCTGGAACTCGGGTGCGTAGATATGATATCGCCTGGGCATGCCGTTGTAGCCGAGCACATATTGCGGCACGAAGGTCAAGAAGAAGCCGACGCAGATGATAATCGCACTGAGACGCGACCACCACTCGGAAT
>DASZZA010000125.1:0-5325 GCA_035545135.1 Lacipirellulaceae bacterium
ATGACAAGCCCGGCATGCCCGGCGGGGCCGCAGCTTCTCAGCCAGTCGCAGGATGCGGTGCGGCGGTTGGACGGCGTGGGTGAAGTCGATATCAGGCTCGTGATGGAGCCGCCGTGGACGCCCGACCGCATGACCGAGGACGCGCGGGACCAATTGGGAATCTTCTAGTTAGCCCCTGGTCAGTGACCGGGGGCTAAATGGCGATGCACTTTTTCGTCTACGAATGGGCCACGGGGGGTGGGCTGGTCGATGAGCCGGGGCCATTGCCGGCATCGCTTTTGCGGGAAGGCACCGCGATGATCGGTGCGGTGGTGGCCGATCTCGTGCGTATTCCGGATTGCAAAGTTAGCGCGCTGCGCGATCCGCGAGTGCTTCATTTGGCTTTGCCGGGCTGCAATGTGGTGGACGTGATCTGCCGCACGTCGCAGCGTGATGAATTTGAGCGTCTGGCGGGCGAGGCGGATGCGACGATTCTCATTGCACCAGAGTTTGACGGCATTTTGTTGAAGCTGGCGCGGATGGTGACGGCGAGCGGTGGACAACTATTGTCGCCGTCGCCGGAGTTCATTCGTATTGCGGCGGATAAACAGCGAACCTGTGAGGCAATGGCGGCGGCGGGGGTGCCGGTGCCGATTGGCCGAGCACTCGAATCGGATGAACCGCTTCCAGCCGACTTTGCCTACCCTGCCGTGCTCAAGCCGATTGATGGCGCCGGGTCACAGGATACGTACATCGTGAATAGCCAGTTCGATGCCCCGCCGGCGTACGCGTGGAGGCGCCGGCTGGAACGCTACCTGCCGGGATTGCCGACGAGCGTGGCCGTGCTATGTGGGCCGGCCTGCCGGCTTCCACTTGTGCCCTGCAAACAACGCATTTCGGAGGACGGTCGGTTGCGGTATTTGGGAGGTGAATTGCCGCTTGCGGCTGGATTGGCTGAACGAGCACGAAGGATTACCGAGAGGGCGCTCGAAGCAATGCCGCCGGTGACTGGTTATGTAGGTATGGATATGGTACTGGGACGCGAGCCCGATGGTTCGGAGGACGCGTTGATCGAAATCAACCCGCGGTTGACGACATCGTACGTGGGATTGCGGGCGGCCGCGAACGGTAATCTTGCGGAAACAATGTCGCGAATCGCGAACGGGGAGATGTGCACGATCGAGTTTTCGAATCAGGCCATCGAATTCGACGCTAGTGGCAATGTGAGTTATCTGCGATGACGTGGCTTGGGCTGGATATTGGTGGGGCGAATCTGAAAGCGGCCGACGGACTAGGATGGGCGCGCTCGGCTTCGTTTCCGTTGTGGCGCGATCCGCACGGTTTAGCCGGCGCACTCGCGACACTTATTGAGGAGGCGCCGGCTGCCGATTCACTGGCCGTGACGATGACTGGCGAGTTGTGCGATTGCTTTCGCTGTAAAGTGGAAGGCGTTCGACACATCCTGTCCGCGGTCGACCAAGCTGCGCGAGGCCGCGAGGTGAGGGTGTACCTCATTGATGGGCGGTTTGTTGCCGTCGCCGAAGCGTACGAGTCGCCGCAGCTGGCTGCGGCAAGCAATTGGCACGCGCTGGCCCAATTCGCTTGTCGATTTGTAGCTGTGGGCACCGGCCTTTTGATTGACGTCGGATCGACAACGACCGACGTGATTCCCTTGATGGACGGGCGCGTGACGGCGCGCGGCCAAACCGACACCGAGCGGCTGATTTGCCGCGAGCTCGTGTACCGCGGCATCGGGCGGACGCCCGTATGCGCGGTGGTACGTGAGCTGCCGTGGCGTGGCCAGTTGTATCCCGTTGCTGCCGAGGTGTTCGCGACAACAGCGGATGCTTATCTAACACTTGGTGATTTGCCCGAGGACGCGCACGCCGAGTGGACGGCGGATGGCCGGCCACTGACAAAGGAAAACTCAAAACGACGTCTGGCGCGACAGATTTGTGCGGATGCCGCCGACGTTTCGGACGAGGAGGTTGGCGCTATAGCAACCGCGATTCGGAATGGCCAGTTTGCCGAACTAGAGCAATCAATACAGGCGGTGGTTAAACAACTGCCAAACCCTCCGACAACCTGCATATTGAGCGGGTCGGGTGAGTTTTTGGCAAGAGCAGCGGCGGAACGGTCGTTGGGCATGCTGCGGTTGGTATCGTTGGCCGCTGAAATCGGCGGTTCGGCCAGCGGTTGTGCTCCGTCGCATGCAGTAGCGGTGCTGGCGTCCCAGGGCGGAAAACGGGGTTAAAAGGCGGGAATTGGCACACCGGAAGGTTGTGGAATGGAACGGCGGGCTGGTTCTTGAATGACCAGTCGCCGAAACTATTTTTAAGAATCTCGCCAAATGCGTTGACGACGGCGGATTGGCAAGTACAATCTGCAAGGTAGGTCACTTTCAGGCACTCTCTGAGATAAAAAGGCAAGGCTAATAGGCAGACGAGCTGTCTGACAAACGACGAGGCGCTAATAAATAAAAACGACGGTTGAAGTCTTTTCGCGCATGGAATTCCGGAGGGCCGGTGCGCAAGAAGGTTTCAATCGTTGTTTTTTTTTGCGATAATTGGAAGATCGCCGATAGACATCGAGCGTTTGCGCCAGTTTGAAGAACGCGACAGTGTGGTTTTGCAGGGGTGAGCCGGGCCGCACAATCAACTAATGATGGAGTATGTTCAATGACGCGTGCAACTAGGATGACGGTTACAGGGCTTGCAGTTTGTGCACTGGTTTTTGTTGCAAGTTCGGTTTCCGTAGCGGGTACAATCATCAAGCTGGATCTCGGCAACGTAGGGCCCGACGTCGGCATGAACGGCGCCGGCATCCTATCGACGGTGGACGATGGTAATGCGGCCACGACTGGTGATCAGAATACGTCCGTCGTCTACACGGGCTTTCTAAGTCCGATTCCGAATATTACGCCCGCTACGGCATCGTTTAGTCTGGCTGGTTTGACAGCCGTGCCGCCGGCTACTTTGGCCAGCCCGCTCGTGATCCAGAATTTTACGGGCGGTACGTTCAGCCTGTACGATTCTGCTAACGTATTGCTCTTGCAGGGGACATTGGACCAAAGCGCACTGACGGGCGTCATAGGGCCGCCGGGAACGGGTGCGTTATTCACGACAACATTGGGGAACGTCACCCTCGGAACCCTGGTGCCGTTTATCGAGCAGGGGACCGTTTCGCTGTCGATGAATTTGACGAACGTCAGTAGCAATGGCGGGCAAGGTTTTTCTGTATCAGTCGATGGGGCCGCGGTTTTTCTTAATCCATTCACGGCGGACGCATCGGCAAATATCGCGGCCGACCCAAGCGGCCTTGGACCCGGGATTCCCGAGCCCGCGACGTGCATGCTGATGCTGATGGGCTTCTCCGCCGTCGTGTGCGGATGGCGGCGCAGCCGCTAGTTAGAAACGATCCAGCGTATCAATCCAGCGGGCGAATTGTCTGCGCTCTTCGTTCGAAAACTGGCCCGTGGCGCTGGTGGTCGTCATCGTGGTTACGTTGTAGCCTTCGTCGTCGAGCTTGTGCAGCCCCAGCATGATCGGGGCAGCGGCTACTTTGCTGGCGGGGAGCGCGGTAAGAACCTGTAGCCGTTGGGTAGGCTCGTTTTGCGGTACGCGAATTAACCGCGGTAGGGGCGCCGCCAGCGACGCGGCGCCGCGGAATAAGTCGCGGCTGGAAAGCGCCACGAGCCATGCGATGGCGCCGCCGTTCCCTTCGCCGCAAACGACGGTGCGGTGCGCGTCGATCTGATATTGAACAAACAGCCGCTCGGAAAGTCGCCGCAAGTATTCCAGCTCGGGTCGCTCCCAATGGTCGCCTTCTGCAGGCGAAGGAACGACGAGCAGGACATTATCGCGGTCGCAGAACGGCCGCCAAGCGCGAATGACGTCGTCGGGCTTGGATTCGCTCGCGGACCGCAGCCACAGCAATACGGCGCGTGGCCGGCCCGACTCGTGAGCGGCGGGCACGTAGACGCTGCATTTGTTGCGGAACTCCGGGAGTTTCAGGCTACGAGTTTCGCCGGCCGGCGGAGCATTGTTTTTGCTATCGGAGTGGGTGACCGAAGCATCGTAGGCCGAGGGCAATTCGCTCGGAATATTCGTCGGCAGCCGCACGGCCGATAATGTTCGTTCCATTGATTGGCCGCCGCGAATCAATCGCACGTTCACTTTGTTTCCCGGGGCCACATTGTTCATCGCACTAATGGCGTTGTCGATTGACCTGATTTTGGAACCGTTGATATCTACGATCCGGTCGCCACTCTGAATACCGGCGTCTGCGGCCGGGCTACCGTCGTAGACCATGCGCACGATGACTGCTTTCTTGTTTTGATCCGTTTCCTTGACGTCCGACTCAGCTTCCTTCGGTTTGGTCGTTTCATCGCCGGACAGTTTTTCTTCATCCGCGGCTTTAGAGTTGTCGCCGCTGGTTTTCGCTTCCGGGGTGGGCCGCATCGGAAGAATACCGAGAAACGCATGGCGAAACGCGGGCAGCTCGCCGGTGAGGGTGATCGTTCGCTCGATCCGCTCTTTGCCGCGCATGGCGACGAGACGGACAACGTCGCCGCTGTAAGCAGTTCCGAGCGAAAATTGCAAGTCGTTCTCCGTTTTGATTGGCTTGCCGTTAAGCTCGACGATACGATCACCCTTTTTCAGACCGGCCTGGCCGGCCGGCGAATCAGGCCGGACAACCGCCAGTTCGGCAGTCGCCGCGTGCGGGTTACCCGGTTCCAGACCGATCCCCAACAGGCCGGGCCGCTGGTCCTGGCCTTTCTTCATCCGCTCGATGCGATCGGACCGTCCGCCAAGCGGCACGGCGAAACCGATGCCGGAGTCGTACCATTCGGTACCGGCGACTTCACTCGCGCCGCGCGGCGCCATCGGGACGATGACGCCGAGAACGCGGCCGCGGATATCGATGAGTGGGCCTCCATAGTTGGCCAGGGAGACGTCGGCGTCGGTCTGAATCACTTTGCCGAACATGCGACCCAGTGCGCTTACGATTCCCACGGTTACGTTCGTATTCTTAGCGCTAAATGTTCGGCCAACGGCAATCGCCCACTGGCCGGGGCGGATTTCATGGAGCGGAGCCATGGTGGGCACCGGCAGGTCGGAAACGCCGGTCGCCTTTAGCAATACAAGCATGCGGCTGTGGTCGGTCGCGACGAGGTCGGCCGGCACTTGCTTGCCGGACGCGAACGTAACAAGTATCGATGCCGGTTGCTGCGCGAAATTGAACGCGCTGGAGATGATGTAGCCGTCGGCGGAGATGACTAGTCCGGTCGTCGGCCCGCTGGCAAGCAGCGTGCCATCGACGGTATCCATGCCGCCGATTGTGCGG
>DASZZA010000126.1:0-3475 GCA_035545135.1 Lacipirellulaceae bacterium
ACCAGCTTCGAGTAACCTACAAATCTGGTGAGACTCACACGATGCACGACCCCTACTCGTTCCCGCCGATGATGGGCGATGTCGATTTGCACCTTCTCGGCGAGGGCACTCATTGGAAGAGTTACGAGAAGCTCGGCGCTCACCTGCGGACCGTCCACGGGGTTTCCGGCGTGAATTTCGCCGTTTGGGCACCGAACGCCGAGAGTGTGGCGGTGATCGGCGACTTCAACATGTGGGATCGTCGCAGCCATGCCATGCGGAAGCTCATCCCGAGCGGCGTGTGGGAGCTTTTCATCCCCGGCGCAAAAGCGGGCGACCATTACAAGTTCGCGGTGAAACATCGTGGCGGCTACGTTGTGGATAAGTGCGATCCGTATGGCGTCTTTGCCGAAGTGCCGCCGCGGACGGCCAACATCGTCGCGGACCTGAACAACTACAAATGGAACGATGGCGAATGGATTGGCACCCGCGCGCAGCACAACGCCCTCGACGCGCCAATGTCGATCTACGAAATGCACCTGGGCAGTTGGCGGCGCGATCCCAGCGAGCCAGACCGCTGGTTGAGCTACGGCGAAATCGCGCCGCAGCTAGTCGAATACTGCCGGCAAATGGGCTTCACGCACGTGCAGCTGCTGCCGGTCAGCGAACATCCCTTCACTGGCAGTTGGGGCTACCAGACCACCGGCTACTACGCCCCCACGAGCCGCTACGGCACGCCGCACGACTTCATGTACTTTGTCGATATGCTGCATCAGAACGGCATCGGAGTGATCATCGATTGGGTTCCGGCCCACTTCCCCAAGGACGACCACGGCCTCCGTTGGTTCGACGGCACCGCGCTCTACGAGCATTCCGACCCGCGCAAAGGCGAGCATCCCGATTGGGGAACGCTCATTTTCAACTATGGCCGAAACGAAGTCCGCAACTTTCTGCTTTCCAACGCACTCTTTTGGCTCGACAAGTACCACATCGATGGTCTGCGCGTCGACGCGGTCGCCTCGATGCTCTACCTCGACTACAGCCGCAAGGAAGGCGAGTGGGAGCCAAACATGTTCGGCGGTCGCGAGAATCTCGAAGCCATCGACTTCCTTAAGAAATTCAACGAGGAAGTTCACCTGCAGTATCCGGGCGTACTCACGATTGCCGAAGAATCGACCGCCTGGACCGGCGTTTCGCGGCCAACGTACCTCGGCGGCCTGGGCTTTTCGCTCAAGTGGAACATGGGCTGGATGAACGATACCCGCGAATACATGCACAAGGATCCCATCCACCGCAAATACCATCACGATGAGCTGACGTTTTCCCTCATCTACGCGTTCACCGAAAACTTCTGCCTGCCGCTGTCGCACGACGAAGTCGTCCACGGCAAAGGCTCGTTGCTCGACCAGATGCCGGGCGACCTGTGGCAGAAGTTCGCCAACCTGCGGCTGCTGTATGGATACATGTGGACGCACCCCGGCAAGAAGCTGCTGTTTATGGGCGGCGAATGGGGCCAATGGAACGAGTGGAATTGCAACGAGTCGCTCCAGTGGCATTTGTTGCAATGGCAATCGCATCAGGGTGTGCAGCGCTACTTGGCCGACCTCAACGCCCTGTATCGCCGCGAGCCGGCCTTGCACCAGGTCGATTTCGAATGGACCGGCTTCGAGTGGATCGACTGCCACAACTGGCAGGACAGCGTCCTCTCGTACGTCCGCAAGGCGAAGGACTCGAACGATTACCTAATCACGTGCTGCAATTTCACGCCCGTGCCGCGGCTCGCCTATAAGCTAGGCGTTCCCGAAGCGTGCTTCTTCGAAGAGATCTCGAACAGCGACAGCACTTACTACGGCGGCAGCGACCTGGGCAACGCCGGTGGCGTGCAAGCCCTTCCCGAAGAGAGCCACGGCCGCCCCGCTTCGATGACGGTCACTCTGCCGCCGCTGGCGATCGTCGTTTTCAAACCGCGACGGTAGCCGGGCGGTTTCGCTGCAGCAATGTACGTGTTAGCCGCAACGCGCAGGCTTGGCTGCGCGGAGCTGCTTGTAGCTGAAGTCGCAAGAGTTCAGACGGCTGGTCCGCGTCATCCCTCGCCGCCCTCTTCGAGGGCTTTTTTATCGGGCACGCGGTTCCATTTGAGGTTGGCCCGCGCGATGACGTCATTTTCTATGCTACCATTTATGCTCGCCTCGTGAGCGGGGTTCATGGCGTCTTCAAACTGAAACATTCGCGCTTCCGACAGATAAGCCGTGCGTAGTTCGGTGCGCCCCATCTGATGGCTAACAACTCGCACGATATACGTGATCGAATGGTCGTTATTCGGTATGGCTGCCACTTCGCCTTCTTTGAGTTCGAATAGTCGCTTCAGGAAATCTGGTCCGGCCGCGACAATTCCGTCGGGCTGACTGTAGCGAAGGGGTTGGATTTGGCCCGTGATCGGGCTCGCTTCGCCGCCGGTAAGCTCGGAAAACGGATCGGTCGTGACTACCTTGATGGATTTGTTGTCGGCGAAAAACTTGGTGAGCGGCTGATTTGAAGCTTGCGCTTTCTTGGCAAGTTCTTCCGCGTGCTTCTCAGCCAACTGGCCGGCCTTTTCCTCTTTCCAGGCCCGGATGACCTCCCCGCGCACTTCGGATAGCTCTGGTATCCGCGCGGGCGTATCGCTCATGTTCTCAACCACATACAGGTTCTTACTAACGACATCTACGGTTCGAATTGGCTGGAAGAGGGCCAGTTCCCGCGTCGTGAACAATATAGCGAGCAGACTTTGGTTTGAGTCCAGAGCACGCGTTTTGCCAACCGGCAAGTCGCGTAATTGCAAGAGCGACTTGGGCCCGGTGCGGCCGTATTTCAGCCCGTCCTTTTGCGCGATAGCTTCGAGGTCGGTTAGCGCTTTTGGTGGCGCAGGAGGTTTTTCATTTTCGGCCAAGGCCACGAGCTTGTCGTTATAACGACTGAACGCCCCATCGAGCTGAATTTGAATATCCTCGGTAAGTTTTTGAAGCTGGTCGGACACTTTGGTCTCGGCAATTGTCCGCCGAATTTCGTCCTTCACCTCCGAGAGGGGCTGATAGTGCACAGGCTTTTTGTTTTCCGCTGCATTGCTGCTCGACATATCAGGCTTCGCCGGCTCGGGTTTTGGATTCGACGCCGGAGTCGCGGGTGCTGCCGCCGAGCCCTTCGAAGTCGATGATGCAGTGGGCGCCGGCGCGGCGGGAGACGCCGCACTCTTCGCGGACGATGTCTTGGCGGTGGCCGTGGCCGCAGGCTTATCCTCAGACTTGGTCGCTTCGGGTTCGGGCGCTTTGTCGCCGTTCTTCGCGCTCGCGGCCGTCTTTTCGGACGTCTCTGCCGGCGTATCGTCCGCCTTCTGTTCAAATGCCGTCAACTGGAAGAGACGCTTCGACGGATTCGCTTGGTACGACGACTTCTTCGCGTCCGTCGGTGCCGCCTTTTTGTCGTTTGATTGTTTCTTGTCTGTCCCGTTTTTAGTCTT
>DASZZA010000127.1:0-4473 GCA_035545135.1 Lacipirellulaceae bacterium
CTATTTCCAACAGTCCCGACCCTTGTTGGCTCTTAAGTGGAGCGGAAGGGAGTCGAACCCTCGACCTCTGCATTGCGAACGCAGCGCTCTCCCAACTGAGCTACCGCCCCGTGACGCGGCTATCGGCCGCTTCGGATTTGAGCTTCGTATTCTAAGGGAGGCGGCTACTAGTGTCTAGCAAGGGTGTACGGGGCGGGACCGAGCGTCGGAGGCCTGAATGCCTTGTCCCTGCCCCCCGCATCTTGCATCCGGCATCCTCGCGCTTCAGCGCGGCGCCTTCGGATTCTCTTCCGTGAGCATCGGCTTCAGCTCTTCAAAGAAATCGTACACGTCGTTGAACTGGCGATACACGCTGGCGAAGCGCACGAACGCGACCGCATCCAGGTCGCGCAGGTATCGCATTACGATCTCGCCCAGCTCGCGGCTTTCTACTTCGCTTTCGAAATGCTGGTAGACGTCGTTTTCAATCGCAGTCGTGGTGGTTTCTATTTGCCGGGTAGTGATCGGGCGCTTCCAGCAGGCGCGCTCCAGGCCGCGCTTGATTTTTTCGCGCTCGAAAGGAACCCTCGAGCCGTCCTTCTTGATTACCTTGATCGTCGTCTCTTCTGGCCGCTCGTACGTGGTGAAGCGGCGACCGCAATGCAGGCACTCGCGGCGGCGGCGAATCGCCAGTCCGTCCTGGCTCGAACGCGAGTCGATCACCCGATCGTTGTCGGTACGACAATAAGGACACCTCATAACCGCATTACTATACACACACCAAGGTCGTCGTACAGCAACCTGCCTGGGGAAGTCTGGCGACGCAGGAAGCAGTAAGCGAAACTGTGAGTCGTTGCCCGCGGCCCAACCTGGAATTCATGGTGCGATTTGCGATCGGTTCGGTGAATCGCCTTTGATTGGGGAATATTGAGCGAGAATTCCGCCGATGCGGAACTTGCGAATCGGGATTCGTACACTCTCATGGCTTTATTTGGCGTCCTAAATGTGATGAAACCCTGCGGCATAACGTCACGCGACGCGGTGGATCGCGTTGAGCGGCTCGTCCGACCAGCCAAGGCTGGGCATGCGGGCACTCTCGATCCGCTAGCAACGGGGGTTTTGGTAATCTGCGTGGGCCAGGCAACACGACTGATCCGGTTTGTGCACCGAATGCCGAAGACGTATCGGGCCGCGTTTCTCCTCGGTCGACGCAGCAATACGGACGATATGGAGGGCGAAGTTCATTCAGTTGAGGTTTGTCCTCGGCCGGCGCGCGAAGCGTTGGACCGTGTGCTGCCCCAATTCGTTGGCGAGATTCAGCAGCGGCCGCCGGCGCATTCGGCCATTAAGTTGGCGGGCCGTCGCGCTTACCAGTTGGCGCGCAAGGGAGCCGAATTCGACCTCGCGCCGCGCACCGTCACGGTATATCGACTGGACGTTCGGCGATACGAATATCCGGAATTGGAGCTCGACATCCAATGCGGCAGCGGAACATACGTTCGAGCACTCGGCCGCGACATTGGCGCGGCATTGGGCACTGCGGCCGTCATGTCGGCGCTCGAGCGGACGGCCGTCGGCCCGTTTCGGGTCGAGCAGTCCGTCGTGCTGGAGGACCTGTCGCGCGAAACGCTTGATCAACACTTGCAACCGGCGCTGGCGTTGCTCTCCGATCTGCCGCAGATCGAAGTGTCCGACAGTCAGTTTATCGAAATTGGCCACGGTCGGCCGATTCCGTTGCCGAATGGTGTCGAGTGCGGCGCGACGGATGCGAAATGCACAGAGTGGGCCGCCATAAACGCCGATGGCCGACTCGTCGCAATCCTCGCAGAAAAAAAAGCGGGCCAGCTTCGGCCCGTAATCAACTTCGGTTAAGAGCCTATCCCATTCAGGCAGCGTCCGTTTGGATGGTTTATATCGTTCATAAGGCCGGACTGCGATAGAACCGCAATCGCTACCGCTGATTTCGTCGTCGATGGTGCTGGTCGTCCGCGTCGGGACGAAGATACTTCGGGTATCCACCGCGTAAAGCCTGACGCGGTAAGGATGTAAAGTAGCCGCGGCCTCAAGGCGTGGCCGAAAAATATGGATGTGTGGCCCAATGCCGTACCGATGGATTGCAACCGGCGGCCGCCGACGTGTCGGCGGCTTCGCTGATTCCTCCGGCGGCGACCACATGTCGAACCGATAAGGATAGCTCGTCGGGCATGGACGTGCCCTGACCAACCGCTCGCAACTTCGATTCAACGCTGGCCAGCTTTTCGCGCTTGTCTCCCGGCCAGTCCACTAGCACGTCCACGATGTTTGAAGACCGCAGCCTGAAGATCGATTTGTGTGCGATCGCACTGTTGGCGCTCGTCGTGTTCTTCGGCGTTGCGCTCTGGACGTACAACGCGAACGACCCGCCCAGCACAAACGTCTGGCCGGCAACGAACGTGGTTCACAACGCGTGCGGACGCGCCGGAGCGCTGGCGGCTCATTATCTGTTCGAGAGCCTGGGCATCGCGGCCTACTATCTGGTCGCGTCGCTCGCCGTGTTAACGTTTCTGTTGCTGCGGCATTGTGAAATCAATCAGCCCGTGTTGCGGACATTCGGCTGGGTCGTCTCCGTTGTTGGCCTGACGACACTCATCGCGATGGCGATTCCCAATGCGACGCCCGGACCGGTGGTCGGAGCGGGCGGCTACATCGGAGCGATGGGGCGGACATTTTTAGAAGCCCGCTTCGCCGTCGCCGGTTCCTACATCTTCGCGTTGAGCGTGCTGTTGGCCGGCCTGCTGCTGGCGACCGACTACTTTCTGTTCCGCGCGGCGGCCATTACAACGTCGCTCACCGGCCGATCGTTGCTGCACATCGGTCATTTCGGGCACGTCGCGAAGAAGGTCGCTCGCGTGGAAACGGACCTCGAGGACGATGAGGAATTCGAGGATGAAGATGCAGAAGAGGAAGAAGAAGAGTACGACGAAGAGGAATCGGAAGAGGATGCGTACGAAAGCAGCGAGGAAGAGGAAGAAGTAAAAGGCGAACGCGCCATCAAAGTTCGCACCCCGCACGACGGCCCGTCGACGGAACCAGCTAGTACAAGCGACGGCGTGGTCGCTGCACCAACCGCGGCCGGCACGAGCACCGCGTCGAAGCTCGCCAATGGTTTGAAGGCCGCGCTTGGAATCACCAATCGGCGTCAGCAAACGCCATCACTGCCGGCCGCCGCGCCACCCAAGACCGAGCGACAAGCAGTGATCGAGCAGCTTGAGGCGGCGGAACAACAGTCCGTCGAGGAAACCGACTACGAGTTGCCCCCGCTCGAACTGTTGCTGCCGAACGAAAGCGTCTGCTACGAAGAGCACGAAAAGGAAGTCCGCCGCAAAGCCAAGATATTAGAGAAGACGTTCAAGGACTTCGGGTTCAACGTTCGAGTCGTCGAAATCGAAACCGGCCCGGTCATCGCGCAGTACGAAGTCGAGCTGGAAGCCGGACTGCGGCTGTCGAAGATCACCGGACTCGCCGACGATCTGGCCATCGCGCTGCGCGTCCCGAGCGTGCGCATCGTCGCACCGATTCCAGGCAAGAACACCGTTGGCATCGAAGTGCCGAACGAGAACCGCCAACTCGTGCGCCTTCGCGAAGTGGTCGAGGAAACCAACGGGCGAGCCAAGCGGATGAAGATCCCGCTGTACCTTGGCAAGGACGTGGCCGGCAACCCGATGGTTGTCGATCTCACGACATTACCGCATCTGTTGATCGCCGGCCGCACGGGCACGGGCAAGAGCGTGTGCTTGAACTCCATCATCGTGTCGATGCTGATGACGCGCGGGCCGGACGAGGTGCGGATGTTGATGGTCGACCCGAAGATGGTGGAGCTCAGCGGTTACCGCAAGCTGCCGCATCTTATGCACCCGGTCGTTACCGACATGCGGAAAGCCGAGGCGATTCTGGCCTGGGCTGTCGACAAGATGGAGGAGCGATACCAGCTCTTGTCGCGGGCCGGCGTCCGACATCTAAGCGTGTATAACCAGTTGGGCGACGACGAGCTGCACGATCGCATCCGGCCCGAAAACGACGAAGAATGGCGGCAGATTCCGCGCCATTTGCCGTACATCGTCATCGTGGCCGACGAGTTGGCCGACCTGATGATGACGTCCGGCAAAGACGTCGAGCAACATATTATCCGATTGGCCCAGAAAAGCCGGGCCGTTGGCATTCACCTGATCTTGGCGACGCAAAAGCCGACCGTCGACGTCATCACCGGCTTGATCAAATCGAATCTGCCCGCGCGCATTGCGTTCCAAGTCGCGAGCCGCACCGATAGCCGGGTCGTGCTCGACGAAATGGGCGCCGAAAAGCTGCTCGGCAATGGCGATATGCTGTTCCTGCTGCCTGGAACCAGCACCATGCTCCGCGGACAAGGCACCTTCCTGTCGGATGATGAGATCACGCGCGTGGTCGACTTCGTCGGTGTCGATGCGCCGCAATTCGCCGGCGAGCTGATGCAACTCA
>DASZZA010000128.1:0-2122 GCA_035545135.1 Lacipirellulaceae bacterium
CGTGGGTAGCCGCCGATCGAGGCCACTTCCGCGACGCCGGGCACGCCCGAGAGCTGATAGCGGATGAACCAATCCTGAATCGACCGAAGTTCGCTCAAGTCGTAGCCCTTGCCTTCGACGGTGTACCAGAAGATTTGACCGGTGGCGGTTGCGTCGGGCGCGAGGTAGGGGACAACGCCGGCCGGCAAAATATCTTTGATATTGTCCAACCGTTCCAAGACACGCTGGCGGGCGAAGTAGAAGCCCGTGTGCTCGTCGAAGATCACGTTGATCATCGAGAAATTGAATTCGCTGGTGGAACGTACCGCCTTGACGCCGGCCAAACCCTGCAGCTGGGACGACAACGGATAGGTGACCTGGTCTTCGATCTCCTGCGGACTGTGCCCCATCCAATCGGTGAATACGATGAGCTGGTTCTCCGAGAGGTCGGGAATCGCATCGACGGGCGTGTTGTACACGGCATAAACACCCCACACGGCAAGTGCCGCGGTGGCGGCCAGGATTTGGAAGCGATTCCGCACCGAGTATTCGATGATCTTTTCGATCATGGGAGGGTTGAGAGTTCGGGGTTTCGGGGTTCAGGGGTTCAACGCTCAATCTGCTGTATGTCCGCGGCCGTGTGACTACTTTCCGCCGTGAGCGGGTCCGCCAGTTGCGCCGAAGTACGTTGCGGCTTGTGCTGGATTGAGGCGGGTGTCGGCATCGATCAAAAATGCGCCGGCGGCCGCGATTCGGTCGCCTGCCGCGAGGCCAGAAATAACCGGATACTGGCCCTCGGACTGCGGTCCGAGAACGACTTCGATGCCTTCAAACACTCCCGGTCGCGTTTGTTTGTAGACGATCTTGCGTGTGCCGGTGTCGATGACGGATTCTGCGGGAATGGCGAGCACTCCCTCGGTTTCTTGCGTCGCGATTTTCTTCAGATACTTTTCTGGATTTCCACGCAGCTTGGGTTCGCACAACGGACAGCAGAGAAAGACGGTCTGTTTGCCAAGCACGACCTTGGCAGGCGGACCCATAGCTCCAAGTTTGTTGCCGGTGACTGGGCACACCTGCTGGTACGCGATAAGTGAAGCATCGTCGGTGCTTTTGGGTCCACGTTTCACCTTCGCAATGTGGCTTTTGAATGGCTCAATGTGCGTAAGTGGCACGTCGATGTTTACCATGACGTACATACCAGGCCGCAGGTCGCCGCTGGCGTTGTCCAAATCGAAGCGAACATTCACCGTGCGGCTCTGGCGATCGACTACCGGGTCAACGAAGGCGACTTTGCCCGGAAAACTGCGCCCTAGGGACGCCGCACCGGTGGCTTCCACTTTCTGACCGATGGACACGTAAGGCAATTGGTCCTCATAGACGCGTGCCTGCACCCATACGCGGGTTAAATCGGCAATCTCGTATAACGGTGAGCCTTCCTGAACGTATTGCCCTTCGACGATGGATTTTTTCAGTACGACGCCGCCCTGCGGGGCGAGAATCGTGAGCGTGTAGGCCGTCTTGCCCGCGGCCAGAATGTCGTCAATCTGCCGGTTGGACATTCCCAATAAGTTCAGCTTCTTTCGCGCGCCGGCGACCAGCTCGTTTTCGCCCCCGTGGCCCGATCGGTTGCTGCTCGATTGAGCCGCGGTAAGCAGTTCGGTGGTTGCCACGGTCAACTCGGGGCTATAAATATCGACCAGCGGCGCATCTTTCACGACAGCGCTGCCTGTGAAATCGACATGTACTTTTTCGATTCGCCCCGGCACGCGGGCGGCGATTCGGGCCAATCGCCGTTCGTCGACCTCCACGAATCCCATCGTGCGAATGCGCTTGGTCAACGACCGGGGCTCCACTTCTGCCAGGCGAATTCCACCGAGCGCCACTTCGTCCGCACTCAATTTGACGCGGGACAACGCGCCTTCCGGCAACGGCTCCTTGCGGCCCTTTTCGCGCTTGGACAGCGGCATCAAGCAAATCGGACACGTGCCCGGTTCATCGCGAACCACCTGCGGGTGCATGGGACAATAATACTCGTAAAGATCGCCGCCCGCCGTTTCGGCAACTGGGCGGGTCCACTTGGCGTAGTAGTTCGCCACGGTATCCCAATACACAAACACGGCACCCGTCACGACGACTAGGAGGA
>DASZZA010000129.1:0-1993 GCA_035545135.1 Lacipirellulaceae bacterium
GCTCAAAGTTTCAAGTGCCCGCCATTTCCTGATATGGGCCGAATCGACCCGTAGCAGCCGTTGAGAAACTGTAGCTGGCCTCTTTGAGGCCGCCTTTCTTCGAGCATTCCGTGGTCACAGATCCCGGCTACAAAGCTTTCAACAGGCTGCTACGCCCGTCGCGCACGCCAGCGGTCGCGCTCTTGGATAAGTTGGGCCACCACGCTAATCGCGATTTCGCCCGGCTGATTGGTGCCCAGTTCCAGCCCAATCGGGCACTGGAAAGCACACGCGCGATCCGGCGGAATGCCGGCCGCGGTCAGTTCTTTTAGCAACACGGCTCGCTTTGCTTTACTACCGATCACGCCTAAGAATGGAAATTTGCGACCCTGGCGAAAAATCTCTTCGAGGATCGGGCGGTCGGTAGCATGGCCCATCGTCATGCAAACGATAAACGAATCGTCCGGCAGGCCGGCGATTAGGGTGCGCGGATCATCGGAATGAATTTTGTGCAGGCGTGCTCGATCCGGAATGCGCTCCAGCCATTCGGCGCGCGGATCAACGCACGTGACGCGGCAATCGAGTCGGCTGAGGCACTCAACAACCTCGCTCGCGACGTGGCCAGCGCCGAAGACGACGATCCGCCAATCGCTATGGTTATAAGTTTCGAAGTAAAGCTTCACCGAGCCGCCGCAGGTCATGCCGACGTCCCGCTTGAGATTCCATTCAACGAACGCGGTAAGCGGTGTCTCGTTGACGGGCTGCTCGAGCATTTTCCGGGCATGCTCAATGGCTTTGTGTTCGACGCGGCCGCCCCCAACCGTACCCATGACGACACCTTCCCCCGCGACGAGCATTTTGCTGCCTGCATCCTGCGGCGTGCTACCTTGGGCATCGACCATAGTGACACACACGAACGGCCTGCCGCTTTGCGACAACTCTGCCAGCCGTTCGACAAAGCCGTGTGGTGCGGGCATAGGAAGCAACGAGCGAGGAACAAGGAAGTCGGAATCCCGAACAAGTGTCCGACGGTCAGCTTAGCGTCGGCCGCCATGCCGAAGGTAGTACCGCGACGCTATCCAACTGTATTCGGCGCGCCCGCTGACGCTAACGTTGTGTGTGCCGGTAATTGTGGTGTGTTCACGAGCGACAAACAACGTAGCATCTCCTCGCCGGTAGCTGGTAGCCGTAGCTCTCGCGCGGCGCTGGGGCCGACGTACGCCAGCGCGTTCTTGGCGGCAGCCCATACGGCAATCGCCAGCATCAACGGCGGCTCGCCAACGGCTTTGCTGCGGTAAACATTGCGGATATTGTCGTGGTTGTCGAACGTCGCCACATTGAACACTTCCGGTACATCGGTGATGGCGGGAATCTTGTACGTCGTCGGTGAATGAGAAAGCAGGTCGCCCTTTTCGTCGTAGACAAGCGCCTCGGTCGTCACCCAACCCATACCCTGGATAAATCCGCCGACGATCTGCCCGCGATCGACGCCCGGGTTGATCGAGCGACCGATATCGATCAGCAAATCGATGCGCGGCACACGAAGTTCGCCAGTAAAGCGATCGACGATCACTTCGGCCACGGCAGCGCCCTGCGTGTAATAAAAGAACGGCGTGCCCTGGCCCGTTTCGCGATTGAATTCGACGCCCGGCGTGGCGTAAAAACCTCGCGCACCCAAGTCGACGCGATGTCGCCGGGCCTCGGCGCACAACTGGGCGAACGGAACTCGCCGTTCCGGCCGGCGGCTATCGTACACTTGTCCATCGCGGAATTGCACATAAACGGCCGACGCACTGAAGCCGGTCTTCGCGTCGGCCAGTCGGTCCGCCGCGAAACGGCGTAGCCGCCGCTTGATCGACCGGCACGCTTTTATCGCCGCCGCTCCGTTGAGATCGGTCCCGGCCGACGCCGCCGTGGGCGAAGTATTGTTGTTCTTTTCCGTGCTGGTTGGCATCAGAACGACCCGTCCAACATCGATGGCAAACTCATCGGCCACGAGTTGTCGAATCTTTAT
>DASZZA010000130.1:0-8218 GCA_035545135.1 Lacipirellulaceae bacterium
CAGGTGGAGATACCGCGACCCGTGGTGCGCTCACCCCAGGGCATCACGACGATCCAGTCGGCGAACGATCTGGCGCGGATTCCGCTGAAAGCAACGCCGACCGGAGAGATCCACGTGGGCGATGTTTCCGACATCCGCAGCGGAACGATGCCCGGCCAATACGACCGCTATAATATGAAGCGGCAGATCACGCTGGCGGCGAACATTGCGGGGTCGGACTTGGGAAGCGTATCGCAGCAGGTGGCACGCGCGATTCGACGGGCCGGCACGCCACCTAGGGGCGTGCAGGTAGAAACGCGGGGCCAAATCCCACCGATGCGGCAGATGGAGTCGGGTTTGGCCGTCGGATTAGGGCTAGCAGTCATTGCCGTGTTTCTATTGCTGACGGCGAACTTTCAATCGCTGCGCCTGGCGTTCGTCACGATATCGACGGTGCCGGCAGTGGTCGCCGGGGTGGCCGTGATGCTGCTTGTCACCGGCACGCAACTTAACATCCAATCGTTCATTGGTTCGATCATGGCAGTGGGCGTTGCGATGGCGAATGCGATTTTGCTTGTCACATTTGCCGAGCACCGTCGCCGCGAAGGGATGCCGTCGGACGACGCGGCGGCCAATGGCGCCGCAAGCCGACTGAGAGCCATACTGATGACGAGCTGCGCGATGGTGGCGGGCATGTTGCCGATGGCGTTGGGATTCGGCGAATCGGGTCAGCAAAATGGACCGCTGGGGCGCGCGGTCATCGGCGGCTTGATTGCCGCAACGGCGGCTACGCTGTTGATCCTGCCGACCGTCTTTGCGATGGTGCAGCAGCGGGCAAGCCGGGAATCGTCGTCGCTGCATCCTGACGATTTGGGCGCAGCGGAGCAGCAGCTCGTCGGAGGTCCGAATTGAGTTATTGAGGCACGCTGGATGAGTGGATGAGGTGGGTGAGTAGGTGAGTAGGTTATCGTGGGACGATGGATTCGCGATCTCGGGGTGAGAGCTCTTGCATGGCGGGAATTGTCAGCCGATGAGAACAATGCTTTTGTATCTGTTTGTGGCACTTGCTGCGATTAGTCTCTCTGCCACTGGATGCGGCCGTGGGGCGACAACGACGAGTGCGTTACCGTCGCCGCACGAGGCTTCTGCTGCCGTAGTTCGCGTAAAGGCAGGAAAGCCGCAGCGTAAGACGCTCGTCCTCACGACGAAGCAGCCGGCGCGGATTGAAGCCTTCGAGGACACGCCGATGTTTTCGAAACTTGCCGGCTATGTGGCGAAGGTAAAGGTGGATATCGGAGATAAAGTGAGGCGTGGGCAACCTCTGGTGACGCTGTACGTTCCGGAGCTGTCTGACGACGTGCAACAAAAGACGGCGCTCGTGACTCAAGCCGAGGCACAATCGAAGCAGGCGGCAGCAGCCGTCGACGCGATTAAGGCGGCGGTAGACACGGCTGACGCGAAGATAGCGGAGGCTCATGCCGGCGCCGCCCGCGCCAGCAGCGAGCGTGAGCGTTGGAAGAGTGAATATGGTCGCATCAAACAACTGGCGTCGAGCGGTTCGGTGACACAGAAGTTGTCCGACGAAACGCTGAACCAGCTTCATGCTGCGGAAGCCGCACTTGCAGCAGCGAACGCCACGATTCAATCGGCGGAAGCAGCTGCGCGCGAAGCGCGGGTCAATGTGAAAAAGGCGGAAGCGGACCAAGCGGCCGCCGACGCCCGTTTAGGGGTAACGAAAGCGGACCTCGCCCAAGCGAAAACGATGCTTAGCTATGCAACGCTGCGTTCGCCATTCGACGGCGTAATAACCAAACGAACGGTGAATACGGGGGACTTTGTACAACCGGCAACCGGCACGGCCAACCCATTGCTGGATGTCGCGCGTACGGACAAGGTGCGCGTGTTCGTGGAGATTCCTGAACTGGAAGCGGCGTCGGTCGATGTGGATGATCCGGCCACGATCAGTATCCAAGCGATGCCGGGAAAAACTATTTCCGCGGCGGTCACGCGTACAAGCTGGTCGCTCTACACGGCGAATCGATCGCTGCGTGCCGAAATCGACGTGCCCAACACCCAGTCGTTGCTCCGTCCGGGCATGTACGCGACGGCAACCATATTGCTCGACAAGCGCAACAATGCTCTGACGTTGCCGGCGACGGCGATCGGTTGGGACGGTGAGCAAGCGTATTGCTGGTGCATCGAATCGGGAAAAGCCGTGCGACATAACGTGACGCTCGGATTGCGCAGCAGTCCGGAAGTCGAAGTGCTGACGGGACTGGGCGAGGACGACGTGGTCATTCTTGAAGGTAATGAATCGCTGCAATCGGGGGAGAATGTCGAGGCAATTTCTACAAGAAATTGATCGTCGCGAACTATCTCGTTACCGCGGAGGTCGGGCGATCCGTCCGGGGTGACGTAACGAGTCTAGTGGTCAATGACACCCGATTTTGTCGGTGTAGCCAGTTATACCTGTCGTTTGTAGATCCTATGCGGCCGATGTGTAACGCCTGCGGCGTAAACGGCAGGAGCGCGGTTGTCCACGCAGGGTGCGCCGCTTCGCGGCGCCCCTGGGCTGCGGAGTGAAACGCCTGCGGCGTACCACGAATTGCCCGGCAACAAGACCACAACGAATGGTGGTCACTTGAGTAAAGTGGATACCCACTCCGCGCAAGAATGCAGTCCCAATCGCGTCCACTAAACTCTTGCGGGTTCAGCGACTCCCAATATCCATTGTCGTCCACCACTGGAGCAGGTGACTTTTTTCCTATCGATCCGAATAAGGATGGGCTGCGATGCGTTCCGAAGTCCGGCGAGCGTAGCTCACCGGCTATTGGATACGCATTTTGGAGATTTGCGCTAAACCGCAGCAGAGCCGGGGGCTGACGGCGTGGTCAGTCGTCTGCCGATTTTTGGTTTGGAAGATTGAAGATTTCGACGGGCTCGATCTGGTCCGCTGGTTTGAAGCCGAGGATGCGGGAATAGAAGTACAGCTCGGCCTCGTGGGCGCGGATGATGTTTTCGGCTTTGCGGAAGCCATGTTGCTCGCCGGGGAAGGGGACATACGCCACGGGGACACCGCGTTTTTTAAGCGATTCCAAAATCAGTTCGGCCTGGTTGGGCGGGACGACTTTGTCTTCGAGGCCTTGCAGCAGGATGACTGGGCGTTGAAAGCGGTCGAGGTGGAAGATGGGCGATCGCTCGCGGTAACGAGCTTCATCCTGCGGGTAGAAGCCCACAAGCCGGTCGAGGTAGCGCGATTCGAATTTGTGCGTGTCATGCACCATGAGCGCCAAGTCGCTGATGCCGTAGTGGCTGGCGCCGCAGCGAAATGCTTCGCTGAACGTGAGGCAAGCGAGTGTGGTATAACCGCCGGCGCTGCCACCGCGGATGATGAGCTTGGTGCGATCGGCCTTACCTTCGTCGGCCAGATAGAGGGCCGCGTTTACCGCGTCGTGCAAGTCGACGACGCCCCAGGAGTCGCGGAGGCGATTACGGTATTCGCGGCCGTAGCCGGTACTGCCACCATAATTCACATCGCAGACCGCGAAACCGCGGGAGGTCCAAAACTGGGTGGTAAGTCGAAATTGGGCGACCGTGGCAGCGGTTGGTCCACCGTGGATGAGGACCAAAAGCGGCGGCGCTTCGCCGGCCGGTCCTTGGCAGTCGCGGTTGGCCGGTGGGTAGAAGAACGCATGCGCGGTTTTGCCGCCGTCGGTGGGAAATTCGACGGCTTCAGGGACGGAAGTATAGCTCATATCCGGCACGATGGGCGAGCTGCGGCGAATCACTTGCGTCTTGCCGGACGTGAGGTCAATTTCCACAAGCGCTTCTGGCTCGGTTGGCGAACCAGCGATGATATAAGCGCGGTAGCCGGCGACGTCGATGCTGGAAATGTTTGAATACGGCAGGCGAAGCGGCTCGTGCTTTGCGATCGCAGGATGGATGCGGGTGATGTGCCATTTTCCGCCTCGCGTGTAGCGGGCGACGATCGTGCCGTCGGATTGGAAGCCGTAGGTCGCCATACCGAAGACCCATTGGGGCGCGCCGAATTCGGCGTCTACGGGGAGGACGGGAGCAATCGAATGTTCGGCGCCGGGAGACCCGCGAACAACGTAAAGATTCCACCAGTTGGTGCGGTCGGAGACGAAGTAGAGCGAGCCATCGGGCGACCAACTTGGTTGAAAGACTGATTCGTCGATGCCCCCGGCGATTTTGCACGCGTTGCCGATCGAACCATCGTCGCCGGCCGGCGCGACGTACAGCTCCGTGCCATCCCACGGCATGTTGGGATGATTCCAGGCAAGCCACGAAAGTTGACGGCCATCGGGGGCGAGACGCGGATTCGAGTAGAAGTCGGCGCCTTCGAGGAGTGTGGACACCGTCCCATCGGCGAGGCTGATCGACACAATGCGGTTGGCCGGTTCATGCGCATTCTGCGTGTGGTCCTCACAAACGGCGATGAGGCGATGGCGGGCGGCATCATGAATAAAATCGGCGAATCGCATCTTGCTTTCGGCTGTGATGGACTGCGGCGCTTCACCCGGCTTGAGACGCCAGAGGCGCTGGTCGGCGTAGTTGGTGAAGAACACGATCCCATCCGATGCGGCGAGTGCTCCGCCGCCGTATTCGTGGACGAGCGTGCGCGCGCTGAACGGCGGCGGGAGGATGTCGTCGGTTTTGCCGTCCGGCGTGCGGCAGACGATGACGTATCGGCCCTGCTCCTCGGGCCGCGACTCGACCCAATACTGCGCATCGTCATCGATGGCGATGTCGCCGAATCGGATGGCGCCTTGCACGAGCATCTGCGCAGAGATTGGCGACCGCCAGGAACCATACGGAGCAACTGCAGGTTGGACCATGCCAACAACATATGCACGAACATGGACATCGACAAGCGAACCGACATTTAGAGCCTATCCCAGAAGCCCCGCAGAAGAGGACGGTCCCATTTGTGCTCCGCGGACTCCGCAAGAATTGGGACAGTCCCCGGCATTTTTGGGATAGGCACTTAGCCTCGGCGGCCACGCCGGATGTGGTATATTCGGCGTGGCCGCCGAGGCTAAGGGGACTAACGTGATCTGGCGGATGATTCTGATTCTTGTGGCTGGGTTTGCCGCGCTACGAGCGAATGCGGCGGCGCCGTGCGCGATCCAAGTGATCGACACGGAGAACGGCTGGCCGGTGCCGATGGTGGAGCTGCGTACGAACAACCAGGTGCGGTTCGTGAGCGACAACGCAGGGCGAATCGCATTCGATCTGCGCGAGCTGATGGGACGCGAAACGTGGTTCAATGTGTGGAGCGATGATTACGAGGTGCCGGCCGACGGGTTTGGATATCGCGGCGTGCGGCTAACGCCGGCGCCGGGGAAAAAGTTTACCGTCAAGGTCCATCGTACGAGCATCGCCAAGCGATTGGGTCGAATCACTGGGGCGGGGTTGTTTGGCGAAAGCCAGAAGCTGGGGTTCGAAACGGATTGGAAGGAGACCGGCGTGCTGGGATGCGACAGCGTTCAAAATGCCGTGCATGACGGTCGGATGTTTTGGCTGTGGGGAGATACGACGCTCGCCCGCTACCCATTGGGGATATTCGATGCGTCGAGTGCGACATCGTCGATACGGCCGATGGAGATATTCGAGCCGCCGCTGCGATTGAAGCTCGATTACTTCAGGGACGACGCGGGTTTCCCGCGCGGCGTGGCGAAAATGCCTGGACCGGGGCCGACGTGGTTGACTGGCTACGTCAGTCTTCCGGACAAGGCGGGCCACGACCATTTGGTGGCCACATATGCGAAGATAAAACCACCATTGGAGGCGTACGAGCGCGGGTTGTGTTCCTGGAACGAGCAGACTTCGCGTTTCGAGCACTTGCGCACGATTTGGACAAAATCGGACTCGGCTTCCAAGGCGACGATGTCGCTGCAGGGGCATCCCGTCGTTGTTGACGACGACGATGGCCGGAAGTGGGTATTGTTTGGTGATCCATTGCCGACGGTGCGGTGCCCCGCCAGTTTCGAAGCGTGGCAGAACCCGTCGAATTGGGAGAAGCTTACGCCACAAGAGACCATACCCTCGGCATCAGACGGCAAGCCGATAAAGCCCGCCTCGGGGTCGATCGCATGGAATGCGTTTCGCAAACGGTGGGTGACGGTTTTCCTGCAATCGTTCGGCAGGCCGTCGGCGTTTGGGGAAATTTGGTACGCGGAGGCAGATTCGCCGTATGGACCATGGGGTCCGGCGGTGAAGGTTCTGTCGCACAAGAATTACACGTTCTACAACCCGCGGCTGCACCCTGAATTCACACAAGCCGATTCGCCGATTTTGTTATTCGAGGGAACGCATTCGACATTTCTCGCGGATCGTCCGGAACCAACGCCGCGGTACGACTACAATCAGATTTTGTACCGATTGGACTTGGATGATCCGAAGTTGGCGCCGGCGCACGGAACCGCTAACGGACGCTAATCCGAGCCGGAATTTCGAGAGATAATGTTGGGGCACGACCAGGCCATGTATCGAGCTGCGGTTTCGATCTTGTTCGTTGGCGCATGCGCCTCACTTGCAGTGGCGGACGAGGGCGTTTACGTCCGAGTGAATCAAATTGGTTATGGTCCGGCGGATGTGAAAGTCGCAATGGCCATGGGACGGGGCGAGTTGCCGTCGAAGTTTCAGGTCGTCGATGCGGTGACGCGGCGGACGGTATTCGAGGGTGAATCGAAGCCGGTCGAACAGGCGTGGGGCGAATTCCAACATCATGCGGAGCTGGATTTTTCTGCGCTAGCTACGCCGGGCGAGTATTTCGTTCGTGTTGGCGAGTCGAAGTCGCCAAAGTTTCGAATCGCGGCCGGAGTATACGCGGAGCTTCCGGATGAGCTGTTGGAATTCATGCGCGAGCAACGGTGCGGATACAATCCGTTCGTCGATGCGGTGTGTCATTCGTTTGATGGGCGGAGCGTCGATGGGCCATTGCCGGCCGGTACGTACGTCGATGCGCGCGGCGGGTGGCACGATGCGGGCGATCAGTTGAAGTATCTGCTGACGGCCAGTAATGCGACGGCGCAGATGCTGCTGGCGTATCAGTTAGGAATGCACGCTAAACCGCAAGCGCTGTTTCGTGATCGGTTCAATGGGCTGGGCCAGGCGGGGGCGAATGGCGTGCCCGATTTGTTGGACGAAGCGCGTTGGGGATTGGATTGGATGCTGCGGTTGCATCCGTCTGCGGACCAGCTTTATCACCAGGTGGCCGATGACCGCGATCATTCGACGGGGTTTCGATTGCCGCAGAAGGAGACGGTGAATTATGGATGGGGACCGGGCAGTTATCGGCCCGTGTACTCTGCGGACGGCGAACCGCAGGGAATCGGAAAATTCAAAAGTAAATCGAATGGGATCGCAAATCTGGCCGGCCGTTACGCGGCGGCGATGGGTTTGGCGTATCAGATTTGGAAGGCTGATCCGCAACACCGACAGTTCGCAGAGCGATGTTTAAGGGCCGGCAAGGAAGTTTATGCACTGGGGAAGGCCCATGAAGGCGTACAGCAGGGCAACTCGTATTCGTCTCCGTATCGCTATGCCGAAACGACCTGGGCTGACGACATGGAATGGGGGGCGGTCGAATTATTTCGGGCGACCGGCGATTGGAAGTACCGGACCGATGCGAATCGTTACGCGGTGCTGGCCAATACCGAGGGCTGGTTCGGCAAGAAGAAAACGGGGCACTACCAATATTACCCCTTCATGAACGTCGGGCACTTTCGGTTGTACGATTTGGTCGACAAGTCAGAGCGTGAGAAACTTGCCGGGTACTACCGGAGTGAAATCGAGGCGTGCGCAAAGGCGGGCGCCGGAAATCCGTATCGAATTGGCGTGCCATTTATTTGGTGCTCGAACAATCTGACAGTGGCATTAGCAACGCAATGCGCGCTATACGAGCGGATGACGGGCGATCGACATTACCGCGATATCGCCGCGAAGCAGCGCGATTGGCTGGTGGGACGCAATCCGTGGGGCACGTCGATGTTTACGGAGATTCCGGCCGGCGGCGAATATCCGCGCGACGTGCATCTATTCACGAACGCCGTGTTGAAACGGCCGGTTCGCGGCGGGTTGGTCGATGGGCCGGTCGCGCGGTCGATATTCGGCAGCCTTAAGGGCGTCAGCATTCGCGAGCCGGACCCGCTCGCGGCCTGTCAGGACGATCGGGCCGTGTATCACGACGACATCCACGATTACTCGACGAATG
>DASZZA010000131.1:0-2356 GCA_035545135.1 Lacipirellulaceae bacterium
TCGAGCTCTTTGGCCACAGCTTCTTGTCGCTGAAGTTCGACCAGTTGCTGGCGCATTTGTACGAGTTGTTTCAACATCGCCTGAGCCGGCGCATGTTCGCGCGTCAGCGTATCAAGCTGTCGTGCCAACAGTCTGTCTTCGCGCATTTCATTCCAATGCCAGCACCAACCTGTGACGAGCACGACGGAAATGATCGAGCTCCACTGAATGATCCGTCGGCGTAGAATCTGCTGCCGTTGGAAGGATTGCGGCAGCAAATTGATCATCGCTTTCATGCGGCCCTCCATACCAATGCGGATAATGCGGCCGCACCGGCAAACAATGCCGCGCGGCTTCCAGCGGCGCATGAAATCGGCATCGATGCCGGCGGCAGGTTCCAGACGTGTACCGGCACCGGTAGTACGTTGGCCAAGTAGGGCCCAATATTTTTCATCGAAGCGCCGCCGCCCATCAGCCATACCGCAGCCGGCTGCAGGTGTCGTCGCTGTGTTTCTGTAAATTGCAGAGTGCGGGTGATTTGGCTGAGAAGCTCGTCCAGGGTATCGGCGACTGCGTCCGTGATCGTTTGCGATGTCTGCGGATCGCCCGACATTTTCACGCCGGGTACCGACACACCGTCGCTTTCCACGAGAAATTGCGCTTCGTCGAGCGTTATTTCGAACTCCTTCATGATCGAGTCCAATACGGTCCCGAATGCGCAGTTGTGAACCCGCCGACTGTAAAGCGGGCGATCTTCTCCCACGATGCACAAAGTTGTATTGGAATACCCCCAATCGACGGCCAAGGCGCGCTGTCCTCCGGCAAAGCCACCGGCAAGTCCGACGGATCGCGCCATGGCGAGCGGCAGTCCGTCGATGGCCCAACAGTCCAGTCCGCTCCGACGGCAATCGTGCCACATCTGCGAAATCCACAACCGCGACGAGGCCAGCACACTGACGTTGAAAGCATCCGTGTTCTTTTCCGCCCGAGCCGGCTCCATCTCCCAATAGTCGAATTCCATCGGAGTCTGAAGCTCGCCCCAATCCTCCGCCAATTCGTCTGCGATAATCGTCCGGCGATCCTGGTCGCTTCCCGGCGGCACGTTCAGACTCCGGAGTCGACACGCGTTCATGGGCAATGCGCAAATCGCGTTTCGGCCCCGGAAATCGCCGCACTCGAGCGCCGCGCGAATCTCCGGATATGACGTGATTGGCTGTTCTAGCGCAAATCCGTCGTCGCCCGACCAGGCAATCGTCCGTTGGATGACGGCAGCGCGATGCAAGCGCACGTTCGCCCCATCGCGCACCGTTTGCGCAAGCTTCACCGCGTGCGTGCCCACGTCGACGCCTATCCAGCCGTAGTTTTGCGGTAACCGCAAAGGAATCCCCTCTCCGTGAGGTGTCAGCGTCGGGTTTCAGGTCGTCGGTGAAAACGGCAAGGCCGACAGCTGACACCTAAACACCCGACAACTAACACCTCATGCTCCAATCGCTCCCGGATGCTAATTGCTCTCTGCACCTCGAAGACTAGCCGGCTTCGCCGCTGTCGAAGCCTGAAGCTTACGCACAACCGTTTCCAGCCGTGCTAACCGGCCATCGATCTGATGCAGCGTCGCCGAAATGTCCCGAAGCACCGGCACGGTACTGGGTTCAAACGAACGTTGTTGCGGCCCGCTCGTCACTTCGCCATGCGCCTTATCTGCCGTCGGGACAAGTGAACCAATGAAAACGCAGCTGACAGCCACCAGCATTCCGATCAAAAACCGATTCCGCATGAAGTGATCCATGTTTTCTCCTGATTCGTTTTCGGGTGTCAGGTGTCAGGTTTCGGATGTCAGTAAAAACGAAAGGTTTAACATCGGACACCTGAGACCTATCGTGCCATCGTGGCAATGTCGAACATCGGCAACATAACAGCCATCACAATGGTGGCTACAATTACACCCATCAAAACGATGATGAGTGGTTCCAACAGGGTGGCCAATTCACGAAGCTTCGATTCCCCTTCTTCTTCGTAGTGTTCGCCCATCAACTCAGTAACCATTCCGAGCGTTCCCGTCCGCTCCGCTGTGAGAATCATCTCCGCCGCGACAGCCGGCACAAAGCCGGCGTTGATGAGCGAGGTCGCAAGGCCGCGACCATTCAGAATGGAGTCTTCAAGCTCATCGAAAAGCCTGCGATACAACATGTTTCGCACGCTGTTACGCGTCAGGCGCAAACCTTCGAGGAGCGGCACGCCGCTTTCGATCATCAGGCCCATCAACCGAAACGTTCGGCCAATGTAAAACGCCCGCGTGATATCGCGCAGGATCGGCAGGTTAAGCATGGCGTAGTCCCATTTGCGCCGTCCCGCTTCGACGTTTCGCGAAATGGTAAGG
>DASZZA010000132.1:0-2489 GCA_035545135.1 Lacipirellulaceae bacterium
GAACTTTGTTGCCGCGGATGATGAAAACACCCTGAACATCAGCCTTGTTGCTGGGATTTGCGACGTCAGAGCTGGAGGCAGCAAGCGTGACGGAGCTGCCGGAATCATGATTCGTGGCGAGATCCTTTTGCGAGCGCATGGCGAGCGCCTGGATCGGAATGCTCAGCGCGTCCTGTTTTTTTGCCGTCTCGATCTTGGCGGTGACTGAAAGACCCGGCCTCAGACCTGTGGGAGGATGGTCAAGCGTGACGACCACTTTGAAATCGCGAGCTTCCTGCGTGTTCGTGGTGGTTTGCGTCATCGAAGCGTCGCCGGTGCTGCGCAGGATGGCTTCGTCGCCGACGGCAGTGACTTTGCCGGCGAATGTTTTGTTCGGGATGGCGTCAATGGTGACTTCCGCGGGCTCGCCGTTGCGCACGTTCGTGATGTCCGTCTCATCTACTTTAACTTCGGCCGTTACAACACTCATATCAGAGAGCGTGAGCAGGAAGCTGCCCTGAGAATTCTGAATGCCTGGGACGACGTTTTCGCCGACGCGAACGGCAATGTAGCTGACCAGACCGCTGATCGGGGCAAAGTAGGTCGTCTTATGAAGAATGTCTGTGGTGCGAACGAGCGCGGCCTGCGACTGGGCGAGATTTGATTGGGCTTGCTCGCGGGCGGCGGCCATCTGGTTGACTTGAGCTTTCGCAGCTTCTAGCGCACCGACGGCAGCATCGTATGCGGCCTTACTTGCGTCGTAGTCGGCTTTTGAGATGAGCTGATTCTCGAAGAGCGCCTGTTGGCGGCCCCAGTCGAGCTTGGCTTTTTCGAGGTCGGCCTGGCGCTGAACGACAGTGGCATTGGCGGCGGCATAGTTAGCTTCAGCGGCCAAAACTGCGGCTCTGCCTGAGTCGATGGTCGCCTGCTGGGCCTTCACATCGGCGGCGGGCTGGACGTTGTCCACGTGAAGCAGGACGTCGCCCTTTTTGACGTAATCGCCTTCGTGGACGTCAATCGAAGTGATGATGCCGACGCCCTGGCCGACGACGTTTGTGTAGTTGTTCGGGCGGATTTCGCCGGAACCGGTGACCAGAGTGCGGAGGTCCTCACGGACAACCGTGCCCGTCTGCACGGTGACGACATCTTTATTTGCCTCGTATACGCTGACAAGGGTGATCACGGCAATCGCAACGATCACGCCTCCGCCAATCAAAGCCTTTTGCCAAGTCTTCATCTATTATGTCGGTCCTTCGGTCCGAGTAAGCAGAAGCCCCAGAGCGCTGGAGCGCTCGCTTCCTAGCTCTAAATACGCAGGGGCTAAGGAAATGTTTCGCGACGAGTGGGGTTTACAGAATTAGATTTTAGCGCTGCCGGAAGGTGCGGGCAACCCAATTTACTGAACGTTATTCAAACGCTTCAGGGGAAGGGGTAGGTTCACAGAGTTGACCTGTACGGAAGGACAGGGTAACATTCCTCCTCGCACCCGGTGGCCCATGATTAGAAGCCGTAGGCTTAGTACGTTCTTATTCGCCTCATTGGCGATTGGCGCCGTTGGTGTGTCAGCATTAGCCGTAGGCGCCCGGCAAGACTCTCCGCAGGCCTCAAGCGAACAGAAAAAAGCCGCAAAAGAGAAGAAAAAGAGCAATTCGGCGCTCTATAAGGAGCTCGATACTCCTTATAAGAAGTGGCTCGACGAAGACGTGGCGTACATCATTACGCCCGAGGAACGGGATACCTTCCTGCACCTGCAGACGAACGAGGAACGCGAGACTTTCATTGAGGCGTTCTGGCAGCGGCGCAATCCCAATCCAGATTCACCGGATAACACCTATAAAGATGAGATTTATCGCCGGATCGCCTACGCGAACGAGCATTTCGCATCCGGTATTCCCGGATGGAAGACCGACCGGGGCCGTATCTATATCACTTGGGGTCCTCCGGACGAGCGCGACGAGCACACGGCGGGCGAGCAATGGGATCGGCCGATGGATCAGGGTGGCGGAACAACGACCACATACGCCTATGAGAATTGGCGCTACCGCTATTTAGCCGGCTACAACGGCGATCATCAGGAAAACGTGGAATTTGAGTTTGTGGACCCCACCGGCACGGGGGAGTTCCATTTGACGATGGACCCCAGCGAAAAGGATGCGTTGCTGAACGTGCCAGGGGCAGGCTTGACCATGCCCGAGCAGATGGGTATCGCAGACAAATCCATGCGGTTCTCGAATCCCGATGGCACGCATTTGGCGGGACAGGGCGAGGGCGTATCTCAGGGATCCGAGCTGAATGAGTTCTCGCGGCTTGAGAATTATGCCGCAGCCTTCCAACCACCGCCCGTAAAGCTACCGGAAGAACTGGTGACGCACAATCTGATACGCAATACGCTTAAGTTCGACTACATGGAAGATTTTTTGCGGATCACGTCAGATACGGTAATGGTGCCGATCACAATCCAGATTCCGCGCACGCAATTGACGTATGTCGAGAAGGATGGAGTCGACCGA
>DASZZA010000133.1:0-2039 GCA_035545135.1 Lacipirellulaceae bacterium
GACTTGTCGTCTGGCAAAGCCAGAATCGAAGCGCGCGTTAACGAGCCGGAAATGCTTTACCTCGAAATCAAGCCACGCGGCCAGGATGGGAACGATGTCCGGCCGATCGTGGCGGGCGCGGCGATTGCCCCGGAGTTGCTAAAGCCGGTCGCGCCATGCCCCGCCAATTTCGACACGTTCTGGGCGTCCAAAATCAAGCTGCTCGAAGCGATTCCAGCAAACCCGGTGCTCACTCCCGCCGATAGCGGCCGACCAGACGTTGATTACGCCACGATTCGCATGGACCACGTTCGAGGCACCCATGTTTACGGTCAAATCGCCAAGCCCAAGCGCGACGGCAAGTTCCCCGCGATGGTTATCTTTCAATGGGCCAGTCCGCCGTATCCGTTGCAAAAGGTATGGGTCACCGCTCGAGCTGCGGAAGGTTGGCTTGCCTTGAACATCGAGCCTCACAACGTACTGCCCAATCAGCCGCAGAACTATTACAACGCACTGCCAATCGCGATCAAACACTACGAATCAATTGGCAACAACGATCGCGATAAGAGCTACTTTTTGGAGATGTATCTGCGCGATTATCGTGCCGTCGACTACATTGCTTCGCGGCCCGATTGGAATGGAAAGACGCTCGTAGTCATGGGGATCAGCATGGGCGGCCAGCAGAGCCTGTGCGTGGCCGGGCTGCACCCCAAGGTAACGCACGTTATCGTCGATGTGCCATCCGGATGCGACACGAACGGACCGCTTCACGGGCGGCAAGCGAGCTATCCTTTCTTTCCGGCGAATGATCCTAAGATCATGCAAACCGCATTGTATTTCGATGCAGTAAACTTCGCTCCTCGTATTAAAGCAACTTCACTGATCGCAATGGGGTTCGTGGACACAATCTCCGCGCCGACCGGCGTGTGGACGGCCTACGACT
Source organism: Lacipirellulaceae bacterium (assembly GCA_035545135.1). Lineage (GTDB taxonomy): Bacteria > Planctomycetota > Planctomycetia > Pirellulales > Lacipirellulaceae > JABDGM01. Next base: position 923 of record DASZZA010000133.1, read on the forward strand.
TGATTCCGGGACCGAAAGAAGCGGTGCCAATGGTCGATTCGCCACACAACCATCTGGCTACACCGGCGCAACAACGGCCATACACGCAAAGATCAGCCGAATGGCTCCGTACGCTGGTAAAAAGAGGGGAAGTAAACCCGCGCCCCATTTCAGACTCGACCAAGAAGACCGAATCGCAAGTCGATGACCATCAGCTCATGATGAACGAGCTTGGGATCAAGAAACTGCGGCCGGGCGCCGATCCACACAACCAGGATGCTTTCGACGAAGCCACGGCAAACCGTTTCCAAGACAGCCTGCCGGACGTTCTCACGATGCACGACGGAACAAAGGTGACACGCGCGGACCAGTGGCCGAAGCGGCGCGCAGAGATTCTGGAAGATTTCGAACGCGAGGTTTACGGCCGAATTCCCCAACATGTTCCCAAGGTTACATGGAAAGTGACGTCCGTCGCGAAGGCGACGAGCGGCGGCATACCAATCATCACGAAGACTCTCGTCGGCCATGTCGACAATAGCTCGTGCCCGCAGGTCGCAGTCGATATTCAGGCGGGTTTCACCGTACCGGCCGGCCCCAAAAAACCAGTCCCCGTGATGGTTGCGTTTTCAAGCCACTTCGGGGACCGCTTCGCACAGCACGTTCACGCCCGCCAGTCGGCTGCCGTTCCGTGGCCCAAACAGGCTCTTGCTAAGGGATGGGGCTATGCGTTTCTCGATCCAGAAAGCATCCAACCCGACAATGCGGCCGGTTTACGTCGCGGGATTATCGGCCTGACCAATAGGGGACAACCGCGTAAACCCGATCAATGGGGCGCGCTGCGAGCGTGGCAGTGGGGTACAAGCCGGTTGATCGATTACTTTGCTGCGAATCCGGAATCGCGCGTCGATCCTACGAAAGTTGGCATCGAAGGATTGTCGCGGTTCGGTAAAGCGGCACTTGTCACAGAAGCATTTGATCAGCGGATTGCCGTCGGATTGATTGGCTCCTCCGGCGCTGGGGGCGCCAAACTTTACCGACATATGTACGGCGAGACGATCGAGAATCTGGCCGGCAGCGAGTACTACTGGATGGCCGGCAACTTTATGAAATATGCGGCCTCCGAAGCGAAATTCGGGCC
>DASZZA010000134.1:0-7293 GCA_035545135.1 Lacipirellulaceae bacterium
TGAGCGATTCCTCGAATTGGATCGCCGCGAAGCGGCAAATGGAAGAGACGAGTTGCCGCAGGTGTGCCCCAAGTGTGGCGGCGGGATGGAGGACGGGTTCATCGCGGCTTTATCTACCCCGAGGTATTTGTACCCCCATTACCTCAGTAGATGGGCGCGAGGCGCGCCCGCAAGATCATTCTTGTTTGGAATATGGCTACCGCGCGAATTGCTGCCAACCCGGACGTATCGTTGTACGAGCTGCGGGTACTTGGAATCGTATGCGCGCGAGGAATTTACTCGGAGTTGGCAGAGTTGGCGGTTTAGCCTGAGGACGCTGCTAATCGTCGTCACGATTGTTGCCGTCGTGTTGGGATTCCTTGCGTTGCTGATGTGATGAGGGCGGGTGCAACCCATTCAGGGTAGGTGAAATAATGAAGGGATTGAGTACCCAGGGTTGGTCGCCGAGCCTACCAACCCTGGGCTTTGGAGTTGAATCCCTTCGGGATTTGAAACAGTTGAAATTTGTCCTCATCGATGGATGTTAGGGTCAATCGGTGGCGGAGCTAAACCGCAAGCGTAGTGTGATTGGATTGGTGAGATGAAGTTTAAGTTGCAAGCACCGTTTGAGCCGGCGGGGGATCAGCCGGAGGCGATTCGGGAGTTGGTGGACGGGTTGCGCGTGGGGCGGGGGGAACAGGTGCTGATGGGGGTGACCGGGAGCGGGAAGACGTTCACGATGGCGAATGTCATCCAGCAAGTGCAGCGGCCGGCGCTGGTGTTGTCGCACAACAAGACGTTGGCGGCGCAGCTGTACTCGGAGTTCAAGGAGTTCTTTCCGTATAACTCGGTGAATTATTTCATCAGCTATTACGACTATTACCAGCCGGAGGCATATATTCCGCAGCGAGATATTTATATCGAGAAGGATGCGTCGATCAACGAGGAGATCGATCGGCTGCGGTTGGCGACGACGAGCGCGCTGGTGAGCCGGTCGGATGTGATCGTGGTGGCGAGCGTGTCGTGCATTTATGGGTTGGGGTCGCCGGCGGACTACAAGCAGATGATGGTGGGCGTATCTGTGGGCGACGTGCTGGATCGCGACGCGATGCTGGCCAAGCTCGTGGATATTCAGTACGAGCGGAACGATACGGACCCGTCGCGGGGCAAATTTCGGGTGCGGGGCGACTCGGTCGAGGTATGGCCCAGCTATGAGGAATTTGCGTATCGGCTGGAGTTTTGGGGCGATGAGGTGGAGAAGCTATCCATCATCAATCCGACGTCGGGCGAGGTGATCGACAAGCTGGATAGTGTGTACATCTATCCGGCGAAGCACTTTGTGTTGCCGGAGGAGCGGATTCATAACGCGGTGGACGAAATTCGCAAGGAGTTGCGGGAGCGGTTGGAGTTGTTCAAGTCGCAGGGGAAACTGCTGGAGGCGCAGCGGCTGAGCGCCCGGACGCGGTACGACATCGAGATGATGATGGAGATGGGCTATTGCCCGGGGATCGAGAATTACAGCCGGCCGCTGAGTGGGCGCGCCGCAGGCGAGCCGCCGTACACGCTGTTCGATTTCTTTCCGAAGGATTACTTGCTGTTTGTGGATGAGTCGCACGCGACGGTGCCGCAAGTGGGGGCCATGTTTAATGGGGATCGCAGTCGGAAGGAGACGCTCGTGGAGCATGGGTTCCGGTTGCCGAGCGCATTGGATAATCGGCCGCTGCGGTTTGAGGAGTGGCGGAAGCGGATCAACCAGGTGATTTATGTATCGGCGACGCCGGGGCCGTTCGAGTTGGAGCAGACGGGCGGCGAAGTGGTGGAGCAAGTCGTGCGGCCGACGGGGCTGTTGGATCCGTTGATCGAAGTGGTGTCGGCGCGCGGGCAGGTGCCGCATTTGTTGAATGAGATACGAGAGCGGTCCAACGTCGGCGAGCGAGTGCTCGTGACGACACTCACCAAGCGATTGGCGGAGGATTTGGCGACATATTTCACGGACGAGGGTGTGCTGTGCAAGTGGCTGCACAGCGAGTTGGACGCGTTCGAGCGTGTGGAGCTATTGCGCGATTTGCGGCAGGGTCGGTTCGAGGCGTTGGTGGGGGTGAATTTGCTGCGTGAGGGGCTCGACTTGCCGGAAGTTTCGCTGGTAGCGATTTTGGACGCGGATAAGGAAGGTTTTTTGCGGAGCGAGACGTCGCTGATGCAGACGATTGGGCGGGCGGCACGGAATGTGAACGCGAAGGTGATTTTGTATGCGGACCGGGTCACCGAGGCCATGCAGCGGACGATGGACGAGACGGCGCGCCGGCGGGCGCTGCAGGAGGCGTACAACAAGGAGCACGGCATCACGCCGGAGACGATCAAGAAGGCGATCTTCGCGGGGATTGAGGCGGAGGCGAATGCACATGCGGAGGCGAATGCAAAGGTCGGGCTGACGGATGAAACGCAGTACATTACGGAGGAGTACATCGCGGAACTAGAATCCGAGATGTACGCGGCGGCGGAGGCGATGGAATTCGAGCGGGCTGCCGTGATTCGCGACCGGATCGGGCAGATGCGCGATCAGATTGGCAAGCCGGTGTCGGCGGTGCGGGAAGACGGGGAGATGCGAAGCCGCAAGCGAGAGGGGAAAAAGAAGTCGGGCGATCCGGCGCGGTGGAAAGGGCGCGTGCCGCGGCCTAAGAAGAATGTTTGAGCGATTGCATGTATTCGGGGCGGCGAGATAGCGCGTCCGCGGTCGATGTTATTCATCGCACAACGTTCAGGCGAAAGGAAATATGCCTAGCGAGAGTCCGCTGATCTCGATTGTGGTGCCGGTATTTAATGAATCGGCGACACTCGTGACGCTGATCGAAAAAGTGCGCGATGCGATGAACGCATGTTCGCACGAGATCGTTATCGTCGATGACGGTTCGTCGGACGGAACGGCCGATTTGGTTGCGGCGCTTCGCGGTGGGGCTGTTCGAGCCATTCGTCACGCACACAATAAGGGAAAGGGAGCATCGCTGCGGACGGCGCTGGAAAATGTTAAGGGCGAAATCGTCGTGATTCAGGATGCCGATCTGGAATACGATCCGCATGACATTCCGAGTCTCGTTCAGCCCATACGCGACGGGCATGCCGATGTCGTGTTCGGTTCGCGGTTTCGCGGCAAGGCGCAACGTGTTCAGATGTTCTGGCACCGGTTGGCAAACGGCTGGCTAACCTCGTTTTCAAACATGGTGAACAACCTCGATCTGTCGGACATGGAAACGGGATATAAGGCGTTTCGCAAAAACGTTTTGGACAAGATTCAAATACGAGAAAACCGTTTTGGGGTTGAGCCAGAACTCACGGCCAAGGTTGCGAAGTTGAAATGCCGTATCTACGAAGTACCCATTTCGTATCATGGACGAGACTACTCGCGCGGAAAGAAGATCGGACTGCTCGACGGCGTGCGGGCGGCATGGTGCATCGTGCGATATCGAGTGACGGATTGAGAGCAGAAGGGGACAGACGGAGAGTGGGCTGCATAGAGAATGTTTGTTCCCGATTCTCCTCGTCTCCTTGCTCCTGCTCTTCTTGTCTATTTTCTATCTCAGGTGGGCCAGAAGGCCGCGAAGATCAGGCCGGTGATGAGACCGTAGACGATGCCGTCGACGATGTCGGCGACCATTTTGCGGCCGAACCAGATGCCGTTGAGGATGTTTGCGCTGCCGTAGGTGAGTATGCCGGCGGTGCCGACGAAGCGGAAGACGAAGGAGAACCCCCGACCGTGTGGAATCACCATGCCGGCGAGGTAAGCAATCACGGCGTTGGCGATCAAGAAGAAGAGAATCGTGCACAGCATGTTGATCGCCATGTTCGGACGGCCTTTCCAGATCGTGATCGTTCCGATGGGGCCGGCTACCATGCGGCTTTTGAATTGATCGCTTTTTCGTTCTTGAGAGGTGCATGCGTGTGGCATCGCGTATTGGCCGGGTGGGACGCTCAACTTTCGCAGCGTGGTCATCACGCCTTCTTCGTCAGGCAAGCCTTGCCATTCGCCTTTGTGATGCGGAAGCAATTCCCAGGCTGCCCAACTTGCGAGGAACAATGCCATGCCAGAGAGTACGATTGGAATCCAAAGCGAAAAGAGAGACGTTTCCATGGAGATGTTCCCAGGGGGTTGGCGTTGTCGTCGTGATGCTGACGGGCCGGTCACGGAACAGGCATTATCCTCAGTAGATTCGGCATGGCCGCCGACGCTAATCAGTGATGCGGGGATGCTGGAAAGTGTAACCGAAAGAGCGCGTGCCGCAAGCGACGCCGCTAAACGTGTGATCGACGGATTGTGCGGCGGTTAGGCGGGGCCGTGACCATAGAGATGTTGAATGGGGGTGGAATGTCCCCAGGCGATTTCGTCGATCGCGACACTGAAAACGGCGGCGATCTTTTGACGCTCAGCGGGGCTAGGCGTCCAGCGGCCTAAGGCGATTGCCGTGACGCGGCCCTCATCGAGGTCGGTGCGACGGGCGAGTTCGACGACGTCGATGTTTGCTGCGCGGCAGAGATCTGCGACGGTGTGGGGCATGAGGAAGATGCACGATGCGGGATGCCAGGGTCAGAAAGTAGCGACGTATCCTTGGAAGCAGCAAGAGTTTGCGGCGGTTACCGCGCAAACTTCATTCTGATTGTTGGCAGGCTTTCTAAAATTGTATAGGATATTGGCGGCGTCTATAGTTTCTATTGAAGAAATTTAGAGTAGCCGATGTGCCGTAGGGTGGGCCTCGCCCACCAATACAGTCGTACTTTTTGCAATGGTGGGCCACGCCCACCCTACGGCTCCCCTTCTCTTCTTCGTCGACTGCTCTAAAGCCGAAGGTGCGCTGTGAGCCGCAATGCGGCGAAAGGAGCGTGCGATGGCGACGGAGGTTATTGGGCGAACGACCGATATTCCGCTGGTCGAACCGGTTGTCGAGAAGTTTCAATACCCGGGAATTCCGACCACGTGCGATGGTGCGGAAGCCGTGGTGTGGGTGGAGACGCGGGTCTCGCAAGGGTCGGGCGCATTTCCGATCACCAGCTCGACGACGATGGGCGGGGGGTTCAATCAGGCGGTCGTCAACGGCGTGCCGAATCTGTGGGGCGAGCAGCTTGTGTTCGTCGAGCCGGAGAGCGAGCATTCGTCGGCGTCTTTCTGCGAAGGCTTCGCAGCGGCCGGCGGGCGCGTGACGAACTTCACTTCCGGGCAGGGGCTCGTGTTGATGAAGGAGGTGCTGTACACAATTTCCGGCAAGCGGTTGCCGATTGTGTTCAACATCGGTGCGCGGGCGCTGACTAGCCAGGGACTCAACGTGCATGCGGGTCACGACGACATGATGAGCGTGGCCGATTGCGGCTGGGGCATGCTGTTTGCTCGGAATGCACAGGAAGCAGGCGACTTGTGTTTGATCTCGCGGCGGGCGGCCGAGGCTTCGTCTACGCCGTTTTTCAATGTGCAAGACGGTTTTCTTACCACGCATACCGTCGAGAGCGTGAAGCTGATTGAGCCGGAATTCATGAAGGAGTTTGTCGGCAACCCGAAGGACAAGCTCATGAATCTGATGGACCCGGCGAATCCGATGATGTCGGGCGTGGTGCAGAATCAAGACTCGTACATGAAGGGTAAGATTGCTCAGCGGTGGTATTACGACCAGGTGGAGCCCGCACTGGCGGAGGCGTTTGAGGAATTTTATCGGGCGACGGGGCGGCGGTATGACTTCATCATGCCGTATCGCTGCGCCGATGCGGAATACATTTTGGTGGGTATGGGCTCGTACATGGAGACGGCCCAGACGACGGTGGATTGGCTGCGCGAAACGAAGGGGATTAAGGCTGGGTGTCTCAACGTGTACTGTTTCCGGCCGTTCCCGGCGGTGCAGCTTGTCGATGCGCTGAAACACGCGAAGGCGGTGACGATCATCGAGCGGATGGATGATCCGCTCTCGACGACGGGCAATCATTTGACGCGCGAGATCAAGGCGGCATTTTGCGATGCGCTGAACGGGCAAAACGGGCAGGAGCAGATCGGTCGGGTGCCGAAGATTTACCACGGGGCGGCCGGGCTGGGGAGCCGCGACCTGCGGCCGGGCGACATCTATGCTGTGTTCGAAAACATGATTGAGGACAGCCAGGATTTCTTCTGCGTGGGCATCAAGCATCGTACGGCGCTCGCGGGGAAAGAAGATCCCGATCTGCGGCCGACGGGGGCGTTTTCGATGCGCGGGCATTCGATTGGGGGCTTTGGTTCGGTGACGACGAACAAGGTGATCGCGACGATCGGCGGGCAGGTTTTTGGGAAGGACGTGCAGGCGTATCCGAAGTACGGGTCGGAGAAGAAGGGGCTGCCGACGACGTATTATCTGACGATCGCCGATTCGCACATTTATTCACATAGCGAGTTAGAGTATGTCGATTTGGTAGTGCTCAACGATACGACCGCGCTGTTTAGCGGCAATCCGCTGGTGGGGCTTGTGGAAGGCGGCGCGGTGTTCATGCAGAGCCCATACACGAATCCGATGGATGTGTGGCAGCGAATACCGGCGCGCGACAAGAAGACGATTCGTGAGAAGAACATCCGCGTTTACTTCGCGGACATGGTGCAGATTGCCCGCGACGTGGCGTCGGAGCCCGACCTGCAGATGCGGATGCAGGGCATCGTCTTGCTCGGCGCGTTTTTGAAGCTCACGCCGTTTGCCAAGCAGAGCAACATGAACGACGAAGCGGTGTACGAAGGCGTGGAAAAGGCGCTGCGCAAGTATTTCGGCAAACGAGGCGAGCAGGTAGTGCAGGACAATCTTAACTGCGTGAAGCGTGGGTATAGCGAGATGCAGGAGATTCCGCGCGGGGTAGTTTATGACGGGAATGGGCACGTGTGATGGTTAGAGGGAATCGGTATAGCGTCGTCCGCGAGGTCGAATTCAGCGGCGATTAATTCGGCCTGGCGGCCGACGCTAAACATGCGAAAAACAAAATGGTGCAAACATGGCTACTGCTGAACTTCCTCGATCGATGAATGAGGCGAATGAGCGTGATCCGTTTAACAACAATTCGTACGGCACGTTAGTGGATCGGCCGTATGTGGAGGTCGAGCTGCCGGTGTTGGATGTGCACGACTTTAATGATCGGGTGATTCGCGGGTATGAGGAGGGAAAGGGCGAGAAGGAATTGCCGGCGGATTTGGCGGTGGCGCGGTCGCTCGTACCAGCGGGAACGGCGGCGCTGCGCGATTTTAGTTATGTGGCGCCAGAGATTCCGGAGTACATTCGCGAGAATTGTACGGGGTGCATGGATTGCGTGACGGAGTGCCCCGATACG
>DASZZA010000135.1:0-6819 GCA_035545135.1 Lacipirellulaceae bacterium
GCGCGCGCCGTTGCCGCTGTGGTCGACCTGTTCTCCAGACGTGCCATCGGCTGGGCGATGAAGGCCGGACAGCCCGTAAAGTTTACAGAACGAGAGATGACGCCAAGGCGGATGTGTTCGACTCATCGAGCGCTTCTACAATCCCCGGCGACGGCACTCGACACTGGGCTATACCTGGTGTCCGAAAAGTCGGCAGCAGGCGATGTTGATCGATCTAGGTCCCGACCATCGGCGATCCATCGGCGGTGACAGTCCCGAAAAGGCTTCGTTCGAATTGAACTCTGGGCGCCTACGGCCTCCATCAATCCGCAGCCGCTTCATCGTGAACACGACCAGATGGATGCGGCCTTCTTTATTCGCTTACCAGGTTTTTCAGCATCGCATCGCAAAGGGCTTCGGCCTCTTCGAAAGATCGAAATAGTGAGCCGGTGATCTTGATCGGGCCACGGCCTTGATAAAGAGGACACCATGAAGGAGTAGCCGCCGCTGTTTGCGCTCGGAGCGTGAAGTGTCGCGGTGCTCCACATGCGACGCAGCAAATATATGGCTCGTCTCACGAATGGGAATTAATGAGTAACATCAAACGGTCCGAGTTAAATGTCATCCTCGCTGCGGCAGACTTCATGATGAAAGAGCATCCTGACTCGACTGAGCAAACAAGCAAAAAATGTCTGCACACAAAAAAGGGACCCCGCCGAAGCGGGGCCCGTTTGTCTAATCGATCAATGATTCGGCCCACTGCGCTGGGCCGGGTCCCGAGAGCCTAACGATGAGCCCGACGGCGTACTCTGATTTGCACTCGGCTGATTGGCCGTTGACGAGCTTCCGCTCTGCGAGGTCTCGTGAGCCTGACCCGTCGTGTTCGACCGATTGGGCATGCCTTGTCTCGTTGTCGAAGACGAAGACATTGGGTTCTGCGCCTCGGGGTTCTGCGCCTGGCCAGAATTCTGGTTTGGTGTGTTACCCGTCGCGTTCTGCTGGTTCAACGGCTGATTCATCTGACCGCTCTGCCCCTGACCCTGACCCGTAGTGGTCTTGGTCCCGGTTGAGGTTTGAGCGTCATTCGACGAAGACTGCGACTGGATGCTCTCACGTGCCTGCTGGCTCAGCCGACCGGAAACGCCAAGCGACGAAACCGTGCGCATGTCGATGCCGCCGGTCACGGCGATACCTTGCTGACGCTGGTACGTTGTGATGGCTTCGCGGGTTTCCGGACCCCACACACCGTCGGCATCTCCATCCAGGAGACCACGATCGATCAACACGCGCTGGATGAGGCGAATGTCGTCCGGTGGCAGGTCGACCGCGGCGACATGCCCACTGCTGCTACCGCCGCCGGCGAAGCGCGCTCGCGGACCTACCGGTACCACGTCGACGATACGGCGATCGCGATCGACGATCACGACCTCGTCTTCCACGACGAAGAAGCTGTCGTCACGATAGGCGGGAAACACGTCTATCAGCGCCGGATAGGTGGAGACGGAGGCAATGTGCACGCTCGACGGAACCGATATGCCGGAACGAACCTGAAAATTGATCGAGTTCACGTCGACATGCGGGGCGTTGCTGGCGTGCAAAACCGACGTCTGTAGCGTCGTCTGCTGCTGTGCTGTCACGTTCTTGCCGCTCTGGGTCTTAAGGCCGGCAGTGGTCTGGCTCTGGGTATGCCCCTGCGTGTTTGTCTCGCCCTGCGCCGCGTTCTGATTGACGCCGGAGTTCGAATTCCGGTCCTGGGCGCTCTGGCCCTTGATGCCGGATCCGTTTTGCTGGCTATTGGACTTGTTATCAGCCTTGCTGTCAGCCTTGGCGTCGGATTTGCCCTTGTCCTGCGTGCGATCTTCGGATCGCTGCGCATTGTCGCGCTCGGACTTGCTCTGACCAACCGTCTGACCCTTGTCCTTTCGGCCCTGGTGCTGCGCGCGCTCTTTGCCGGCGCCACGCTGTTCCTTGCTCGAGTCCTCCGAACGGCGCGCATCGTCGCCCTCGGAGTCACGGCCAGACCGACCCTGACCAACCGTCTGTCCCTTGCTGCTATCGCGCTGGCCTTCGGCGCGGCTACGCTCGTGGGTGCCAGAGTCCTCGCGCTGTTCGCTGCGTGCGGAGGAGCCTTCGGCCCGGCCATTCTGACTGGGTTCGGACTTGCGACCCTGTGTCATTCCCTCGCGATGAGAAGCGCCCTCACTACCAGAAAGGCCGCTACCCATTCCGCTTTTGGAATGAATGCCCGCCGACGTTCCCGTTTCGCTGGCCGCACCGCTAGCACCGCCGCTCATGCTTTGCGCCGACGCAAAGCTCACACCGGCAAGCAATGCGGCGGTCGTGACCAGAAGCCTGCTCTTTGCTGTATTCATCATTCGATGTCACTCCTTGTTTGCTCGAGCGCTTTTCCTCCGTTGAAGCGCACATAGACCCGGTCTAATAAACGAGAGCCCACCTGAGCAACTGAGCGAGGGTGCTATTGTTCCGATGCCGCTGCGATGGCTATTGACCCTCGGGTGATTCCCGCACCTGCTGATCCAACGCTCGACTGGCAACAGCAGTTCCAGTGCTATGCAGTGAACTGATTCGATAAGAAACAATCTCGCCGGTACCGCACTCGCCGGCGCAACGCCGGCCATAGCGAGAGCACTCAACGGCAGCAGAGCAAGATTCGGCGCGTACTAGGCGAATGCATCACGGAACAAACGGCCGGGAAGCGGCGTTTTGGTTCTTCGTTGTTCAACGGAGGAACTGCCTGATGAAGACATTTGCCTTTAGCGCAGTCATCGCATGTATTGCCACGTCAGCGCTTGCGCAAACGACGACGGTTCACGAAGAATATTACATTGTGCGCGATCCGGCGACGAAGAGGTGCACCATCGTGGACCAGAAGCCGACCGTTACGACAACCATCGTGGATCATGGCATCTTTGGCACCCGCACCGAAGCCGAAGCCGGCATGAAGACCATGAAAGTCTGCACGACGGACGAGCACGAGGACTGATTCCGTTGCGTCCGTTTCGCCCCGCCAGGTTCGCTTCGGCGGGGCGTTTTCACGCGTAAGGACACTCATGAAGGAACTGGCCGTGTGCGTGCCTGTGTTTTTAGCCACAAGATCGTTTGCGCAGACAGCGGCATCCGCCAAGTTCTACGTGGTCCGCGATCCCGCGAAGAAATGCGCGTGCCTTCAATTCAAAGTGCGTTTGTGAATGAAAATGAGGAGGCATCGGTCCTTTGAAACCATTCTCATCGGGAAAAATGTTTTTTTAATGTGAGCATTAGCGGAGAACAGCTGTTTCTAATCGTCCATACCAGCGACGACTTTCTCAATGGCAGTCGAGCAGATCAACGTTTTGAAGAACAGGCCGGCGAGATCGTCAACGAGCGTCTTGATCGGCGTGCCTTCGAACTGGAAGTCAGCGACATCCTTGGCCAATGGCAGCTTGGCGATGGGTGAGCTGGTACTTGATCGACCGCGCCTGCTTCTCGTTGATCTCGGCGCTGAGCAGGTCGTCGACGACGATGCGCTGGGGTTGGTGCTGCCGCTTGACGGCCCTCGCCATGATCTCGTCGAAGGCGGCTTTCATGCCGTAAAGCTTGAGTTCGCCCATGAAGTCGAAGATTTAAGTTCGTTCCATCAGATGGTTCTCCGGAGGTTGTCGTAGCGGGCACAATCGGCGATCGGCGCATGGCGGAGCGTCACTGCCGCCGGCGCCATCGCCCATCATTGGGGACGACGTTTCCTCGCCGCCGGTCACACGGTTCGCTTAATCAATCCGCGCTTCGTCAAACCGCTCGTAAAAGGATCGAAGAACGATGCGGAAAGACGGCGAGGACCGCCTGGGCGTTGCTCACTCGGAAGGAAGAATGTTCAGCGTCATAAACGCATTATGGTGGCTTTCAATAGCCGCCAACTGCATGCGAGGTGCCAATAGATGGCTCGTCGGAACGGACCGTTGTTTGAAAGCCTGATTTACGACAAGACCTACGAGGCCGATCATATTATGAGGCATCAGACTGCGGAGCGCGATCGCTCCGCCACAGGCCGGATAGATTCGTGCATCCTACGCCGTCGATCCAACAAGTCGCCTTGCGCGGGAGGCATCCATAGATTGCGGTAGATACCGCGACTGCAGGTGCCCTGAACGATGCGAACGCCCGGTCGTGGGCGTCGAACACCATCTCCTGCGTCTCACGCGGATAAGCCCGAGCGAAACAGCATGCGGCTGTGCCACAGCCGGACGTGGGCGAAATTCACGAATACCGCCACGCCGTTGAGGAGAACGATCTCGTGGCTCCAGTCGAACTGGTAGCGTTCGCCTGGCGCAAAACTCAGTGGGACATAGGCCGGCGCGGTCGATTGCCCGCGCTCCTTGCTCCAACGCCTGGCGCAACGCCTCACAGCATCGTAACCGCGTCCGCGCAACTCTTCGAAGGCCAGGATCAGCGTCAGCTGTTCGCGAGCGGATTGGCTGCGCTCGCCGCCAGCAGTTCATCAAGCTCCGCCGCCCAACGACCGAGAGGAGCCAGAAATAATGACCCCTAACCAGGCGCTCCTAATCGGGATCGTTCCTGCCAATGACTTCAGCCCTGCGAACTCTTACCGAATTTCCCGAAGACCTTTGAACTCATGCGCTCGGTGATAGTTCCCCTCCCATCAATGGCTGAAGGATGATCCGTCGCAAAATCAGCAGCCATCCCGGAAGGAAGACGACGAAGACGCGAAGTCCGTAAAACCCAGGAGCATGTGCATGGTCGAGAACAGAGATAACCATAGGCAGCCGAATGGCGTTGAACCGCCGCTTTCCGAAGACGATCTTCAGCGTGAGCAACTCGGGCCGCGTGGCGTTCCTGGCAAGAACAGCCCTACGAAGATGACGCCTCAGCAAAAAAAGAACACACCAAGCGTAGGTGATTTCGACGGTCACACCGCCTGATTGCAGATCCCACCCTCGGTAGAAAACCCGGTCGGAGTTAGGTAAGGACCGTGGTTTTCGCCGACGGATCGAAACTTAATTCAGCCAAAGGTGTTGGCTGCAGATCGGGGACTCGCTCAATTACGGAGGCTTCTGATGTGCGATTACAGCTTGGAGCAAGTTGCTTCCCGTCCCGCCGCGGCCGGCCAGCAATTGATAGTCACGCGGTTTCCCCCATTTATGACGCGCGGTTTTGCCGAAATCGGCAATCCCGGCGTTGCGATCTGCCTGCTTCCGGGGACGGAAGTGGCATTCGAAGCCGAGGCCAAGGCCGAACCCAACTTTCCGTTAATTCCCGACCATCGGATCGGCGAGCGACTTGCCCGCTTCCGCCAGGTCGCTCTCGAAAAGCCGAGGGCGCATCATGACGCGCTGGAATTCGCCAACGGCGAGACCGTGCTGGTTAACCGCCTAGTCTTGGGCCAGATCGCCACAGTGCTGCAGCTTCCGAAGGAAGCGGTGCCCGCGACGACGGCGGCCGATGCAAGCGCCATGCGGCAACGCGTTCCGGCAGCCGACCAAAAGGACACGGTAGACTAAGCGCCGGGAGCGAAAAAGCCGATCGACCGCAAGCCCGCGAGGAGCCTCTTTACCCACCTGGTTCGCCCGCGGCGGGAATTTCCTTGCGGTGCAACCCTCGTTCCCGTGGCCCCGCCGGCGTGTCTCCTTCGCTGGCGGGTTTTGGTTTGGCTGGAACTCCTAGCCCTTAGCCGACGGCGCCAGGACGATCAAAATGGCGGCATAAAGAGCAGCGGGACAAAGGGCTGCTGCCGGAACGGAATCTGGCGCGTTGCGTTGTCTGCGGTCAATTCACGATCGGAGCGTGCCCATGAAATGGCTACCTACGGCGGCCTGCGCGGCCGCTATCTCGCTCTCCTGTGCGCCCCTTGCGCACGCGAAGGGTTGTATAAAGGGAGCCATAGTTGGCGGCGTTGCTGGCCATATGGCGGGACACGGCAAGCTGGGTGCTGCGGCCGGATGCGTGGTCGGCCACCACGAAGCCAATAAGAAACAGCCGAACACGCAGGACACTTCAAAGCAGAAGTGAGACCAGTTCACGATGAAGGGGCTGACTCGATCGAGCAAAGAAAAAGGAGCCAGGCTTGCAACCGGTCCCTTGGGCTAATCAGGTTTTGGCGATCAATACCGCGACACGGCCAGCCTGCAGGCTCGCCGCCCGCTGTAGCCGTGATCGTCAATCACCTGCTTCACCTCAGCAAACCGCGCCGCAGCGCGAGCTCGCCAACGAGCGGCGGCGATTCGGGTATCGCCGGCTGGGCCCTGACGCTCAAACGCGACGGGCTGCGGAAGAACCTGAAGAGGGTCTACGGCTCTACAAGGAAGAGCGGCTGACCGTGAAAACGCGGCGGCGCAAGCGTGCGCTGGGCACCTTGTCCATTGGGCGGAACTGTTTGGAACCAAAGTTTCCTGAGTGCGTCTGTCCAAGAGTAAAAGGAGGGTGGTCCGAATGGTGCCGAAATCCCCTTCTGAGGAATCGGACGTCAGCAAGAAACGCAACCAAAGCTCCCAGCTGTTCGGCGAGATCGCAAACATCACGTCGCGGGCCGCGGGCCGCGCGCCCACCTTTGTCGCCGCTGTTGCCGTTGTTCTGATCTGGGCCCTCAGCGGCCCGCTGTTCGATTACTCTGACACCTGGCAGCTTGTCATCAACACAGGCACTACCATCGTGACCTTCCTGATGGTGTTTCTGATCCAAAACTCGCAGAATCGAGATGGTGCAGCAATTCAAGTCAAACTCGACGAGTTGATCCGCACGAGTAGAGCTCATAACTCGTTTGTCGGAATTGAACATTTGACGGATGAGGAAATCGACGAAATTCGTGGGAAGTGCGAACGTCGGGAG
>DASZZA010000136.1:0-2187 GCA_035545135.1 Lacipirellulaceae bacterium
CTCAAAATGAGCAAAGTCAGAGTTCGCCGAGTCGCGCCTCCAGAGAGGCGGAAGCTCCATCGAATGAAACGGCAGTTGAAGAACACCGTGAACAATCGCCGTGCCAGAACCATTTTGTTGTCGGCAGGTGGCCTTGCCAACAGCGGAATCGCCGCACGAGTCGGCCTGTCGGCCCAATGGGTTCGCATAATCATCCATCGCTTCAATTCCGGAGGCATTGCGGCCATCGAATGGTATCCGTGGATGCAAGCGCGGGCCAAGCCGCGAACGTTTTTCGCAGAGGTCGTCGAGGAGATCACCGCAGTGGCATTGTCGCCGCCAAAACAGTTGATCGGCCTAACCCGCTGGTCGGTGTCGAAGTTGCGCGAATACCTGGTCTGGCAGCAGATCGTTCCTCGAATCAGCGTGGAATGGTTGCGGACCCTGTTGCGGCGCTGCGGCATACGGCTCCGACGAACGAAAACCTGGAAGGAATCGACCGACCCCGATTTTTGGGCCAAATACCGGAAGTTGCGGCGGCTCTACGCTCGGTGCCCGGTTGGCGGTCGTCGGATTTGCGTGGACGAATTCGGTCCGTTGAACTTGCAACCGCGCCACGGGCGGTGCCTGGCCGGCGGCGGGAAACGGGTGGACGCCACCGCGCGACTTACACCCGCCACGGCGGCGTCCGCCATTTTTTCGCTGCTTACGACCTGGAGACCGACCGACTGTGCCGCCGATTTGACGTTTCGAAGACCGGGCGCGAGTTTCTCAAGTTTCTCAAATGGCTCCGCCGACGCTACCGCTCGCAGGAAACCTTGCATATTGTGCTCGACAACTATGGCCCGCATCTCACGCAGGAAGTGCGCGATTGGGTCAAGGACCACAACATTCGCTTCTACTTCACCCCGACCAATGCCTCCTGGTTGAACGGGATCGAGTCCCAACTTACAGCCCTCAAGGAGTTCGCCCTCAACAATTCGGATTACCGGACGCACGAAGAGCAGCAAGAGGCGATCGAGACGTACTTGGCATGGCGCAACCGCCGTCGCCTATTGCCTGTGACCCCATGGGTCCAATACCGTCGGCAAGCTCGTGCGGCGTGAACGGCCTGAAAACGAAACTCTTGAAGTGGACGCGGCACTAGGCTTTGTCCGAAAAGGCTAACTGCACATCCCGGCGAAGGTAGCGGTGAATAAACGCCATCTTGATCATTCCGCCAAAGTTCTTGGCGGTCTTTTCAAAGCGAGAGAAAACTCGCCGGCTCTCTTTGAGCCAGCCGATAAGTTGCTCGACGATCGAGCGTCGCTTGTAAGCGTCCCGGTCGAAGCTGACTTGGCGTGTCTCGCCATGTTCGTTGCCCTTCGACGGAATAACGGGTTGAACATCCAACTGGAGAAGGTAATCGTCGATCCAGTTCGCGCGATAGGCTTTGTCGCCGGCCATCGCCAATGGCCATGCAATCGGATGGCCGTCAAAGTCAACGACGACTTCGTCGGCACCGTCCAGGACAGTAACAACCGCAGTGGACTCGTGAGCCTCGCCCGGCGTCAGATGAAAATGTAGCGGATGTCCCTTCCCATCAGCGAGGAGATGGATCTTTGTCGAAAAACCGCCACGGGAGCGACCTAATGCGTGGTCTGCAGGCTCCTCCGGATCGTTTTTTTCCCACCGCCGTTGGCACATCGCGCGGCGCGCACGATCGTCCCATCCAAGCACCAGAGGTCGTTGTCGATTTCGCCCGCGTCGATGAACGAAGCGCGCAGAACTTCCAGAATCTTGCTGAGCGTGCCGTCGTGGTTCCATCGATCGAAATGATCCCACACCGTCGTCCAAGCACCATGTTCCTTTGGCAGGTCTCGCCACGGCGCACCGGTTCGCAAAACCCAAAGGATCCCGTTCACCATACGACGCGGGTCGCTCCGCGGCCGACCAGTCTTTGCCGGGGCCGGAAAGAGATCCTTGATGCAATCCCATTCGTCATCGGTCAGCGTATGTCGCGGCATGATCGGGCCTTCCTTGGCAAAACCTGGTTGTCAGCCCATGTTTTGCACCAAAAGGCCATCGCGAGGAAATACCAGTTTCCGGACAAAGCCTAGTGTTTGCGATGAGGCGTACCTTTACCTTCGGCACACGGTCCCAGACCGCTTTCCATTAGAGGATGCCTGCATCGCGTGGGTGTTTTCGGAGCATTTTATTGAGCATCTT
>DASZZA010000137.1:0-5211 GCA_035545135.1 Lacipirellulaceae bacterium
CTGTGCTTTGGAATAAGTGACTTCGGACGTCCCCTTTTCGATAGCGACGTTGGGGGAAACGAAATCGATCGAATCTATATGAATGGAGAGCTTCCCATCTTCAGCTCCGGCGAGGGCGGTATCGATTTCCTTAGCAATCGCATCGCGCCCGACGACTTCCTCACCGGTCGCCCGGCTGATGTAGACGGCATCGGGCGACCACATGGAAGCCATGGTCTTGGCATCGCGACGGTTATACGCTTCGACGTACTTGGCCGCATTGGCGCGGATGGCGGCCTCATCGGCCGCTTGATCGGCTGCGACCAACCTCACTTGGAATGCAAGGCAAACGCCGGCGACAATCGTCAATAAAACCTTCGCTTGCATACGTGTGGCCTCCAGAACTGAAAGTGGAGAAGAATGCGGATCCAAGCTGTAGCGTATCAGACTTCCGCCAAAACAGCACGCAATAACGGCTCGAATGTTCGGGGTACACGCAATAAGTGTGCGCGAAGTGCGGGCTGGTCCGCAAGCGGGCTGCAATCCAAGCCGCATTTTGTCGAGAAGGAGCGCTGCGATCAGTCGGCGACGTGTTTAAGGGCATCCGTCGCGGCCTCGCGAACGGCCGGACTTTTATCGTCGTGCGCAGCTTTCTTTAGCTCAGGCTCGGCTTTTTCCGCGGCAGGTCCCAAATCGGCCAGCGCCTGAACTGAATTCAGACGGGTCAGCTCGTCGTCGTTTGAGAGGCCGCGAACGAGCACCGGCAAGACCTTTGCAGTGATCGTCTTATCTTTTGGCGCAATTCGCGCCAGCGCCCAGGCCGAGGCCATGGCGTCGAACGAATCGTCGGACTCGATCTTGCTTGTGAGGGCTGGGACCGCCGCCTTGGCTTCGGGGCCGATTTCGCGAAGCGCATAGAGGGCGCTTTCACGGATACGGCGGTCATTACTCGCAACGTCATTGCCTAGCATTTCGCTGGCGGGGGCGGCGGCTGGGCCAATCGCGGCGAGGGCGAAGTTCACCTTTTCCTTAATATCCGAATCGGGCGCCTTCGCGACATCGATTAAGGCGGGAACAGCGTCGGCAGCCTTAGGGCCGAGTTTGGTCAAAACGCGGATTGCCAACGGGCGCGCCTTTGGTTTCTGCAGCGCTCTGATGAGTCGCGGTACGGCAGATTCGCCCAGACCAGCAATCGCGTTCACGATATTTGCGGAAACATTCGGATCGGGATCGCTGGCCACCTGCAGAATAACAGGACCGACCATTTCGGGCGGAGGTTGCAGCTTTTGGAGCCCTTTGGCGGCGGCGGTGCGGATCTGAGGATCGTTGTTGGCCAGTCCTCTCGTGAGCGCGTCGACGGCGTTCTTCATGAGTTGCTGGTCATTAGGATTTAGCATGGCGAGTGACCAACTGGCG
Organism: Lacipirellulaceae bacterium; assembly: GCA_035545135.1. GTDB lineage: Bacteria > Planctomycetota > Planctomycetia > Pirellulales > Lacipirellulaceae > JABDGM01. The sequence goes on from DASZZA010000137.1 coordinate 1,396, forward strand.
ACCATGTGAAGGAACGGATTGTTTTTCGCCAGGGCATTTTTAAGAGCCCCGTTCGCGTTTTTGGCGCCAATGGAGCCCAACGCATAAGCGGCGGCCACAGGGACGGTCTGGTCGGTTGAAAAGTCCAGGAGTGGAACGACGGCGCTTTCCGCCGGTTGGGCGGCCGGGCCGATGCTGGCTAGTGCCAGGAGAGTTTGAATCAGCAGTTGCGAATGTTTGGTCTTGCCGAGTAGTTCGGTCAATTCGGGAACAGTTTTGGCTGCGGGGGGGCCAATTTGTTCGATGGCGGTGCAGGCCAAATAGGCGGTTTCGGGTTGCTTGAGCGCGTCTTTGAGAAGCGGTACGGCCTTGCCCCGTTCTTGCACAATTGCTTCCAGTGCATGAAGCATTACCGCCTGATCATTTGACATGAGCGCTTGCTTAAGCGCCGCGGCGACACGTTGTGGGCCTGGTTTGAGATGCCGTAAGGCCTCGATTGCCGCACGGGCGACGCGCGGGTCTTTATTGGTTGCCGCATCGACGAGTGCGTCGACCGTGGCATCGGATTTATCCTCAATCTTCCCCAGAGCGATCGCCGCATGATATTGGACGATTGGGTCGCTGTCCTTAAGCAGCGATCTCAAATCGTTGGCGGCGTCCTTAGCCTCCGGCCCATAATGGCCCAGTGCGCGGGCGCTTCGCCAACGAATCTGCTGATCCGTGCTTTTGAGTAAGTCTCGCAACTTAGGCACAACGACGTCGGCAGCTTCGTGATACTCGCCGAGCTTGGCGATGGCTTTGTATTGTGCTTTGCCGCTTCCGTTAAGGGCTGTATCCAGTTCCTTGGCTGTGTCGGGGATTGCCGCAACGCAGGGCAACGACAATAACGCAAGGCCGAGCAGAGAAGCCGCGATTCGAGTGAAATAAAGGTTCATGACTATGGTAGACCTACGTAGATTGTTTTTGTATGGTGCCGGGCCGAATGAAAATTTCTATGTGCTGGACATAGGGGCCGCGAAGTCGATCTAAGGAACTCTAACAAACCGATTCCATGACAACCTCACCCCGGCTCTCTCCCAAAGGGAGAGGGGGGCAATGAAACACGTTCTAACTCAGGTTGTCGTTGATCTCACGATTGACCTTCAGAACGAAGCGGATCATCTGGTCGAGAATGGGACGCGGGTAAACATCCTGTTGTTTGGAGAGCATTTCGCGCCAGCCCTTCAATGCTCCGGTGGCCTGCATGTATTGGTCGCTTGTGAGGCAACCGACATAAGCGCGGTCCTTCATTAGTTTGTCGATGACAAGTCGATACTGGTTGTATTGCGGTTGTTCTAAAACCTTGGGCCAGTAAACGGTGCCGCTTGCTCGATCGAACTCTTCGGGCGTCAGCGATTTGAGTCCGTATTTGGCGAGATACGCTTGGCGCTGCCGTTGTATCTCGGCGAATTGCTGCTGCTGGCGTTGATTGTAGATGTCTTTTTGTTCCCAAAAGGTATTGACTGACTTCGTGCTATTGTCGAGAGCCTTTGAATACGCATCCTGGTTGTTGATGCGGGCCTGCGAGTCGTTCAGGTTTTTCTGCCCGCGGGATTGAATTACGTTCGACATGCCGTTGGCATAGCCTTCGGCAGCGGTCGATGCGCTATTGTAGATAACCTGGCCCGTGATAACGGACGCACCCAGCAGGAGCAGGAGGAGGACGTAGGCCGGTACACGTTTCATAGCGTGGCGCCTTTGTGAATAGCGGAAGCTTCAGGACCAAGCTTTTAATGTAATGGAATTCGAACGGATTTCCAGCGAATATTGCTGAAACGGGCGGGAATAGCGGCCGGCCAAAAAGGGCCAACACGCCGTTCGCGTCGCCTCCAGAGGTACAAAGCCGCACGTTGCAGAATACTCGTGACGGTTTCGAGGGACTTCGATCGGGCAGTAAGCAGGCTTCCGTTGGCCGGGCGGCTACAAGGTTCGGGCCGGTGTCGCAGAGTAATGCGATTTTTGGCTGATTGACCTGCGAAAACCTTATCGGTGTCGTGGTTCGCGTCTAACGCGCATAGCTCGCGCGTTCGTGCCGGCGGCGCAATTGCGTGGCGCTACGAAATCTCAGCGGTTAGCGTCGTTACATCTGCATCGGTTCCCGGCAGTTGTCCGGCGAGCAGATTGGCGAGTGGACGCGTTGTGCTGAAGCGGGCAAGGATGATGCGCAGCGTGGCGACGATCGGCATTGCGAGCACCATGCCGACGATTCCCCAGAGGAGTCCCCAAAAGGCTAACGCCAAGAGGACGGTAACGGGGTGTAGCTCCATACCTCGGCCCATCATTTTTGGTGCAACGAAGTTGCCGATTGTCATGTGGATTGCTCCGGGAATTGCGACGGTGGCCAGGATCATCCACGGGTCGTGGAACTGCGCGACAGCGACTGGCACCGGCAGAATAGTGGCGATAATTGATCCGATATTCGGAATGTAGCACAACAGGAATACAAGGAAGGCAAAGAGCCAGGCCATTTGCAATCCAAGTGCCCACAGCACGATGCCGACGAGGACGCTCGTCATGGCCGAGAGTGCCGTCATGGTGGTAATGTAGCTGCGGATGGTGGATTCGATATCCGCATAGATACCGGTGCGTTTAAGGAGTGGATGTCGCCCCAACAGGAGAAAGATGACAAAGAATACGATTAAGAAACCGTGCGCGACAAACGTGGTGGCCGTTCCGACTGTTTGCGAGATGACGCCGGGCAAGCGAGCTTCGAGTTCGGCGGAAATCCGAGACGGTTCGACCTGAATGTTATGAGTCTTCAATTCTTCGAATAGTTGGTCCGTCAATTTGATAACTTGTTCGCTGTACTGGTTCGCAACGCGAACGATCGCCTGGACGGCCATGATTAGCACGACGCCCATCAGAGCCAGTGCGACCAGCACCAGGAAGAGCGTCGTGACGACGGCGAACCAGCCGGGCAGCCGCAATCGAGTGACTTGAACATCGACAACGGGTGCGACGGCCGTGGTAATGAAGATGGCCAGGACGAAAGGGATCATGACGTCGCGCGTGTAAACAAGCGCGGTCGCCAGGGCGACGGTGGCGAGGATCATCAGCGATCCCACGGCCAGCCAGGTCTGCTCGTTGCGTAAATCGCCGTCCATCGCGAGGTTGATCCCGCTTTTTGTTGATCCACCGGGGTAAAGCGAAAAGCTAACACTTACGGCGGACTGGTGCTAGTCGGATCGTATTACTCGGGATTCGAAACGATGGGCCAGCGACTTGTTCGCGTAAAAACAACCTTCCGCTCTGGACGGGCCTATGGCGCGTGGTGAAAATTTTGGCGTGTTATTTGCAATTCGGACCACCTTGTGGCGGCTGTTGACGACGCCTTACACGCCGGAGCCGACGCTCCGTACGTTCGAGCCGCGCGCTCAAACGCAGGAGAACGCGAAAGCGCAGGTGACGGTCGCGGTGCTCGACGCGGCGGAAGCGGCCCGGTTCTTCGGCGTGCCGCTGGCACGGCGTGGTATTCAGCCGGTGTATTTGCGGATCGTCAACCGGTCGGACCGATTGGTCCGGCTGCAACTGGTGCGAATCGATCCGAATTATTATCCGCCGGCGGAAGCCGCGGCGGCCAATCATTTTTCGATCCTCAAGCGGCTGTCGGCGTTTGGAATCGTGGGATGGCTATTCCTACCTGTGCTGCTCTTGATTCCATTCAAGTTGATTACAGCCTATTTGGCGAATCAACGCATGGATGACTTTTTTCGCTCGCAGGCGTTCCACCTTCGACCGATCAAACCGGGCGATGTGAGCGAAGGATTTGTGTTTACGTCGTTCGACGTCGGGACCAAG
>DASZZA010000138.1:0-12461 GCA_035545135.1 Lacipirellulaceae bacterium
GAGCGATGGCCACGATCGTCATGTCGGCACGAAATATGATGGCCCGCGAGGACGTCGTGCCCTGATCGATGGCGAGGGCGTAGCTCGTCATGTTTCTCTATCCTCGTGTCGAGAGAAAATTGGCAAACAGGACAGTACCCAATCCTGTTTACACCCGGAAGTCGGCTCAGCGCCCACACGTTGGCGTCAAAGACTCGCCTGCATCGCCGCAATTCTGCGAAGGGCACTGCACCGCCATGGTTCTCTATGGGAGGCGTCGCCTCACATAAAGGCGTTAAAGACCGGCGATGTTCGGCCGCTTGCCAAGGTCAAGCCGCGGCTGCAAAGCGAATTAGACTGCATCCGTGCGATTAAGGACTGCTACAATCCGCTCGGCAGTGCCCTTCGCGGAAAACGGATTCTGCCCGGTAACAAGGCGCCCGTCCTCGGCCACGTACGAGGCAAATGGTAAAAGCGCCTTCTCGTACAGTGCGCCTCGCTTCTTCATTTCTGCCTCGGCATTATACGGCATGTACTTGGCGACGCCTGCCAGCACCTCTTCTGTCCAAGAGAACCCTGTAATGCGCTTGCCGGCGACGAGCAGTTTCCCGTCTGAAAGGCGCGTGTTCAGCAGACCGCAATATCCGTGGCAAACGGCCGAGACGATGCCGCCGCGCTCCCAGATGGCGCGAGTGATGCGTTGCAATCCTTCACTTTCTGGAAAATCCCACATCACGGCATGGCCGCCTGTGAAATAGATCACGTCGTACTCGCCAGAATTGATTTCTTCGGGCGGCGCCGTCGAAGCCAGCAAACCCATGCGTGACTTGTCATTCAGCCACGCCTTTGCGGACGCATCTAGCAGCGGCCATTTGAGCGCGCGCGGTTCGAGTGGCGAGACGCCGCCTTTCGGGCTCACCAGGCGCTGCTCGTAGCCATTTGCAGCGAAGACGTCGTAGGCGTGGGTCAATTCCGACAGCCATAAGCCCGTTGGGTGGGTGGGATCATCGTAGTGAGCGACGTTGCTGACGACATGCAGTATGCGTTTGCTCATCCGCGCTTCCTTTGTGCTTATCGAGTCAAACGCTTGGGCCTGCGTTTACGCCATCAGGCCCATAACTTTAAAGTGACATTTAAGGTCCATGCGCTCCGCGTCGAACTCCCATATCCGCTTCGGATCATAAGCTAACGCGGCGCCAAGCTTTACCGTCAGCGGGCTTGAAGACGAAACCCAAGACACGTTGGCCAGCTCGCGCTCGCCATCTGCCGCTTTGCGCACGATGGCCGCCGTGTAGCCCGTGAAGATCCACGGCTGGGTTCGACAGCGGATGCGCGGTTGTGGGAAACGCGGAACAGACGCCGGATCGCTTCAACGTTGCGGGTCTGAGAGTACAGTTTGCACATTGATATCAATACAGGTGCCAAAGCCGCTCCTGAAGGAGCGGCTTCTTCGTCATGCACACGAGAACGAATTACGAAGCCGCCTTATCGCGCGCGTCCATGCACTTGCCGCCCTTTGAATACATGAACTCGCCCTTGCAAGTAGTCTTCATCTTCCCTGCGTGCATCGAGTGAGACGACGCCTTATGGGGCTTTGCCATAGCGGTCACGGGGGAAAGCGCCAATGCGAGTCCTACGATAGCGATCACAGCTCTCATGATTTCCTCCAAGTTTTTCAATTGGCCGGACTGAAGATGCTCAGCCGACATACAAAACGTACATCTTCCGTGTCGCACTGGCCAGCGACGCGGCGCGCCGGTTGGGACGAAATCTTGTTTCCATCGAACGTGGACTAGCTTGGGCTGGGGGAGACTGTTGGACGATCAAAGCGAGGATCGTGACAGTCATGGGTGACAGATATTATGACCCCGAAGGCTGGAAGAAGCGCACGCTTCGGTCCCTGCTAGAATTTGAGCAGGGTCTATGGCTCATATGTAGGACGTGTCAGAAATCTCGTGACTTCGACGCCGCCGAATGGGCCGCCAAGCACCGAGTTGATCTCGATGTCCCGCTAAAGACGCTTGAAAAGGCCATCCGCTGCCAGCGATGCGGGACGCGAGGTGGAGATCATGGTGTCGGGGCCTACGGCCAGCCCTACAGCATTGCCAGTAAACCCCAGCCGCGTCGCATTGATGAGAATGATCCGATCTGCCCCCGTTGCGGTCAGACGACGTGCAAAGCCGACGAATGCTTGTGAGCGACTATCCAGGCGTGACTATCTGGACAACAGACAAACTTCCAAGATTCGTCGCCGGCAAAGTGATGATCCTTTGCAGGTGCTACGACTGCGATAATTGATGGACGCAGCCACAAGGTATCAGGCTTCGATCGAACGGCTAATTGCCGCTTCGCTCCGTAATCGCCCGCGGTGGACGCCGCGAGCCCTAACGCGAGGCAGCGGGCGAATCAATTTGTGTTTGTGAGAACGTCGGGCCGGCACTAAGCCATGTAGCCGATGTTACTCCGTCAACGCACTATCTCCGATTTAAGTTTTCTCTCCGTGTTTGTCCGACAATCCACATGCCGGATGCGGTATTAGCGATATTCGGCAACGAAATTTGTGTCGGGAGGATATATGCGAAGCGGTTTGTTTTTGGCGCTTTTAGCTCTCGGTATTCCGCTGCACACAGAGGTAGTGTCGGCGGAAGATCGAACCGCTCTCGCAGCCGGGTATTATGATTGGACCGGCATGTATATGGGTGCCCACGCTGGCCCGAAAAGTTTTTCCTCTGAAGGGTCCGGCAATCTCTTTTTTCTGGACGATACGACGGACATATCAGGCGACGGCGGAGAGGTCGGCGGACAACTCGGATTTAACAAGCAATTCGGACGGATCGTCGTCGGCTTCGAGGCATCGGGATCATGGGATGACGCGAACGAAACCGCCAATTGCTTCGCGAACCATCCTGACGTCGACGAGACCACCGGCCATTTATTTCCAGAGCACCACGTTGCTAAGTATCTTTGCCAGAGCAACCTCAACTGGACAGTTCAAGGATTGGCAAAGCTCGGGTACACGTTTGATGAGGGGCGACTTTTACCCTATGCCATCGGCGGGTTCGCGGTGAGTGCGTTTCAGACGCGCTTCAGCCGCTACATGAGCGACGAACTTCCAGCTCTCGTAGAAACATCGCATTTCGCCTACGATACCGGAGAACAAGATTTAACCGGCGCCGTTTTGGGCGGCGGAGTGCAATATGCTGTTGGATTTGGTGTTTCCGTCGGCCTTGAATACCTGCACACTGACTATGGCCGCGAAGGCTATAAAGGGAACGGTCAAGGCATCCAGGATTTCAGCAGCTTCATCCACACCGCAGTTGATTTCTCGGCTTCTGGCCACAACGATCTTCGAACAGACGAAGTACGCGCCGTTCTGAATTATAAATTTTCAGAGTGACAACTTGATCTCGAAAACATCGGTTCGAATGCCCGCAATCCTTCATCTGGAAGATTGGGCCGTGTCTCTCCGATACGGTTTATCCGATCTGCCCGTGCTGTGGTTCTGACGACGTGCTTACATGGCCATTGCGGCTAACGGACTATCCGCCCGGTTATCGGTATTTTTGGAGCCGGTGGTTACTTGCGGATGCGAGCAATGCGATAGGTACTAGGGCGGGCCTTGATTTCCGGCAATTCCAGCGGTTTTATCCGTACTGTTCGCAGAACAGGTGGGATGCTTATGGCTAAACAGTCAAAGAAATTCCTGCAATGTTGGATCACTCGCTACATCGAGGGGCAGCACCGACATCCAGAAAATATTGACCACACGCTCGCGGAATGCATCAGCGACGCTTCGCTCAGGGGAATTACCGAAAAGGATCTAGCGGATGCCGCTGGTGGGAATCTTGAGACCTTTTTACTTGCTGAAATAATGAAAGCGCAAAAGCCCTGAGCGCGTGATCCCATTCATTGCCGCATGCGCAGCCACGGAGTGATGAATTTGCCAGGCGTGAGCGAATCATCGGTCTGGCAGGCGATGCGTTCCGAAAATGCGCTTCATTTCGTTATCCAACTCGCCAGTGAGCCAAAGTCTGGACATCCTCAGATCACCCATAAGCGACCAGAGGGGATTGTTAAAAGTGGCTGGCTTGTTGCCCTCGAATGCAAAGTGCCCAAGCCACGCGCTGCCATACGCTCCGGCGATTCCGGACGCCAGATAACTTCTGCGTCCGGTTCTCAGCCACGCTGCAACTCCGAGAATGCCTATCGTTGTGCCCAGTACGTGGAGGGCCTGCGTTTCCTGTTTGTGATGTGCCGCCAGGTAGTAGGGCCAAAATTCTTCGAAAGATCGTATCCCGCGCGGCTTTTTTCGCGCGGTTGTCGCGGACGCCCTTGCCATTTCGTACCGTCCTGTGCTGATCGACGATCATTCGTTCAATGCTTCAGCCATCAGACTTGTTCCGCATCTTCGATTGGGCTCGGCGTCGGCGATAACTGGTGGAGGGAGCCGAAAAGGATCAAGCTTACCCACGTTTGATAAATGGGCCGCGTCGCGGCCGCCTAGATATCACGACGATCAATTGGCTTCGCGTAGATCTCATAGTAGGTCTCAATCATTCGACCGACTTCCGCGTGCCACTCCGCCTGCTCATCAAGGGTAGGCCCCTTTTCCAGAGCTTCTTTCGGTATCGCGATGATGTAACCGCTTTTGGCAACATCATAAGAAAGCAGGTTCCACGGCAACGGAACATATTTCTTACCCATGCCCAGGATGCCTCCAAAGGTAAGAACGGCGTATGCAATGCGGCCGGTCCGTTTCTCCAGCATCACATCATAAATTTCACCAAGTAGTTCGGCTCGCTCCGAATAGACCGGTGTACCCTGCACTTTTCCAGCCGAAATCAAAGTCACGCTTTCATCGGGCGAATGCATGCTGTCTCCTGAGCTAGCGGTAGCAGTGATCGGGTTGACCGCGTCACCTCGGCGTCCGATGAATTCGCGCCGGTGAATGCGACGTTTATTCCTTTCGCACTCGTTGTACTGGGAACGCCCCGGTGGGGGGAACCGGGGCGTTCTACCACCGCAGCCTCACAGGATGCTGCGTTATGTGACCGGCCAAAACGCAAGACGAGCTACGCGACCGGAATGTGGGGTTAACGCGATAGCTGGGCGATGGTTTCCAACGCGTACGGATGAAGCTGTGGACAACAATACTGGGACAGATGCAGCGTTTTGAGCTTCTCCTAGCTATCGCGTTGATCAACGGTTTTTGCTTCGAAGCTCCCAGCGGCCAGATTAATGCGGAACGCGCCCCGGGAATGCGAGTAAAGTTCTGAGGCAGGAAGGGAAGGGCTGTTTGGGGTGGAACGATGCGCCCGCGGGGAACGTTGCGTCAGTTGTTTCGAACCCTCGATGTGGACATCATGAAACCCTGCTTGCTCGCATGCGCCTTCATATTTGTCGTCACTGCTGTCCAAGCAGAAGGACCGGCGACGGGCCCGAGCGATCAAACCGGTTGTGCAAATCGTCCCGATCAAGAGCTGAAAGCGACTTCGGGCTCCAAGGAAAAACCTAAAAAGACTGATCCTCCGGGTGTCCCCTCCGCAAAGCAAGATTGCCCCGCCAAGCAAGAAAGGGCGGAAGAGCCAAAACCGGCAACCGCGAAGTAAATCGCCTCAATTGGCCGTGAGAAGTGGCACTGGCGATAAAGACGTACGATGTTGCGCTCGGAGAAAAGCGCATCTTTTCTGATTTGCTGACAATGCCCCACCGCCGAGGGCGGCCGACGCCAGAGCATTGCTCAAACGCCTGCAGGCAGCGAGCATAAGAGCACCCACCAGCTTCTGGCTGCCGCTTGTTAGCGGAGATAAGCAATAACTGCCGTGCATCTCGTGCCGTAGTGGCCATCTCGTTTGCACGATTGGAAAGCCGTCCTCCAGTCACTCGGTGAGGGCTCTCCGCCCTGGCCTGGCGAACGCCTTTTTTAAAACGGGTTTCCATCTCCGCCAATTTGTATTCACGATCCACGAATGGGGACAAAGCTGTGGCATCAACGTCTGCAAAGCAGAAAAAGCGGACATCTGCCGTCATGCTCCGGAAGCGATAACAGCAGAACAGGTCCGGCCGCCGCTTCTCGCAGACAACCCGAAGACGGCTGCGCATTATTCCGGGTAGGCTTCAGTCCCGCTCGGCGTCGCCTGATTGAACAGAATGAAGGCGAGCACATTGCCGGGCTCAGACGTGGCGTCGCTCCGCAGACCGCCAATCTCACCATCGACCGGACTGGTATACTCCGCGACAATCTCGCCGAACATATTGCGCTGGATTGCGATTTTCTGGCCGCGGCTGACCGCGTCCGTAACCTTCATGAGGTGTTCGACAATGCCGCCTGCGGTCGCAAAAACCGGGAAGAGACTGTTGCCCACGAAGATTCCCGTATCGCGTCCGGTGCGTCCAATCGGACCCTCGATGATGCCGTGCAGCTTGAGCACGTTCATCGTGCCCTCCACGAAGAGAGGGATCATCGACAGATCGAGGCGCCGGCCATTACCGATCTCGGGCGTGAAGGCCGGAATACCCACCTGAAAGAGGGCGTCCGTAAGAAGACCAGGATACCCGGCATTGTCGAAGATCTGATCGATCGGGAAGAGTTCCGCCATGGCCCTGATCTCTGGCACGTCCATCTTCGCCAGATGAAACGCCGGGGCATCGATGCCGGTAAAGCCGGTATGAAAATCAAGGACATAATCCGAGTTCGGACGGATCAGCCGATTGAACAGAAGACCGGCATGGCGCGCCGGAGCGCCCGGCCCGTTCTCGTCGCCCGGCCAGACACGATTGAGGTCGATCAGGTCTGCACCGCGACCGGAGTTCGGCCAGCGCCGGCCCATGCTTTCGATCGCAGGGCGAGACACATCGAAGACCGCCATGACCGTGCCGCTCATCGCGGCCGGGTCGAGCCCGTTGACGAGGGTCTGGACGGCGTGGATGGAACTCATCTCGTCGCCGTGGACACCGCTCACCAGCGTGACGCGCTTGCCCGGCTTCGCTCCCCGCAGGACGGCGACCGACACCAGCCAAGGCTGGCCTGAGGGGCCCTCGACACCGCGGAAGTAGAGGCGATGGAGCTTGCCCGACTCAAGGTCGGCAACATCGAGCGTGCTGACGACCGGCTTTCCGTCCACCGTATCGCCCGTGTAGACCGTTCCTCTCGGCAACTTGGCCGTCGCGGTTTGTGCCGCAGCATGATCCGAAGCAAGAGCGATCGACGCCGCAACGCCGCCGACGGTAGCGAGGATGAAATCGCGACGATCGAAACTAGACTCATCTGTCATGGCGAGATCCTTCGGATGATACGTCGACCGCATTCATTTAGCACAACGCTTCAAATGCGCCCTGCAGTCGAACCGTGGCTTCTCTGCACGCCGCTATTAGGTCCGCACGCGGCGTTCAGCATGCCGCCGCTTAGAAAGCCGCCCTCACCCGAATTTGGCTGCCGAGAATTCAATGAAGGACCGGAGCTTTGGGGTGAGTCTCCGGTCGGGCGCAAATAGCAGGTGCATCGGTCGGCTTGATCGGTAGCCCGGCAGGATGCGGACCAGTCGGCCGCGTTTGATATCATCCTGAGTCAGTTCTGCAGGTTGAAAGATGATCCCCAAGCCAGCAAGCGCTGCCTGCTTAAGCGCCAGTCCACTGTTTGCCGAGAAACGCGACTTGACCGGAACGGCAGACTTGCCGTCTGGGCCAGTGAACTCCCAACGATCCTCAATGGCCGAGCCGGCGAAGCCCAGGCAATCGTGTTCTTTTAGGTCTGCTGGCCTCCGTGGTGTTCCTCGCGCCTTTAAGTACGCGGGGGCCGCGCAAAGGATGAGTTCCATCGGCTGAAGACCCCGGGCGATTAGGGTGCTGTCAATCAGCGGTCCGGCGCGGAAGACGCAATCGTAGCCCTCGTCCACGAGGTCAACGACGCGGTCGCTAAGAGTCAAACGGACTGCAACCTCGGGGTTCTCTTTCATATAGGACGGAAGCAGCGGAGCGAGGCTGAAGGCACCGAAAGTCACGGGCGCATTTACGCGAAGCTCACCTCTTGGCCTCGCCCGGCTATCCGCCGCGAGCGCCTCAGCTGCCTCAAGTTCCGCAAGCACGATCCGAGTCCGCTCAAGAAAGTCCTTGCCGGCATCGGTGAGGCTCTGTTGACGCGTCGTGCGGTTAAGAAGTCCGACGCCGAGATGTTCTTCCAGCATCCGGATGTGTTTGCCGACCATCTGACCTGAGATTCCGAGCGCATCGGCCGCCGCAGTAAACGAGCCCATTTCGGCGACCTTTACAAACACCTCCATGCTCGCGAAGCGGTCCATATCGATTTCCAACTATTGGTTTCAAGTCTCCAAATTATACGACCATTTATCACAAAGCGAGAGAGGGCCATGTTTCTTTCAACGTCGACGTGGGTCGGCGAACACAGGAGAGATGCACATGACCGTCGCAATCATGGAACCGGAAACATGGGCGCTGGCATCGCACGACTGCTCGCCAGCAAGGGCGTCAAGGTTGCCATCGGGTCGCGAGACCCAGCTAAGGCGGCAGAACTGGCCAAGGACATCGGCGCTGGCGCAGAGGGCGGTGGCATTGAAGCCGCCACGAAGCTTGCTGACGTCGTCATCCTGGCCGTGCCTTACACAGCCGCCGCAGAAACCGTTCGTGAGGCCGCAGGCTTTGCCGGGAAGATTCTCGTCGACATCACGAATCCCATTACGCCGGACTACAAGGCTCTCACCGTCGGTCATACGAGTTCAGCAGCCGAGGAAATCCAGAAACTTGCGCCGCAAGCCAAGGTCGTGAAGGCGTTCAATACCATCTTCGCGCAACTATTGCCCGCTGAAGCTCGCAAGGGCCGAAGCGTGCAGGTGTTCGTTGCCGGTGATGACGAGGCCGCCAAGAAAGTTGTTTCCGATCTCGTCGCGAAAGGCGATTTCGAACCGGTCGAGTCCGGTCCGCTCTCGAATGCGCGCTATCTCGAACCTGTCGGCGAGATCAACATCCACTTTGGATTCTTCCTTGGCTGGGGCACGAGCGCGGCTCCGGCTTGGATCAAAGCCTGATCCAATTTCCGAACCGCAAGAATTTTTAACGCCGTGAAAAATCCGGAAACGGAACAAAACGAAGTGCCTTCCTCGCGTTGGCGAGAGAAGGCGTTTCTCCAAACAATAGGAGACTGAGAATGAGTCGTGTCATACGCCTCCACCAGATTGGCGGACCCGAAGTCTTGAAGATCGAGAACATCAGCGTTCCGCCACCGAAAGCCGGAGAGGTCCAGATTCGCGCCAAAGCGTTTGGCCTCAACCGCGCTGAGGTCATGTTCCGTACAGGTCAATATGTGACCGAGCCCCAGTTCCCGGCAATTCTTGGGTACGAAGTGGCTGGCACCGTTGAGGCGCTAGGGCCGGGTGTCAGCGGTTTCAAGGTCGGCGACAAGGTCAGCGTCGTACCTTGCTTCCTGCTCGGTGAGTACGGCTTGCATGGCGAGCTTGTGAATGCGCCGGCATTCGGTGTGGTCAAACATCCCGAGAACTTATCCTGGGAGGAAGCGGCAGCAACGTGGATGATGTTTGTTACGGCCTACGGCGCGTTGGTCGACATCGCAAACGTACAGAAGGACGACGTCGTTCTCATCCGAGCAGCTTCTTCGAGCGTCGGGCTGGCCGCGATACAGATCGTCGATATGCTGGGTGGCGTTTCGGTCGCGCTCACGCGTGGCTCGTCAAAGCGGGACACGTTGCTGGCTGCCGGTGCACGACACGTGATCGCGACCGAAGAACAGGATCTCGTTGCAGAAGTGATGAAGATTACCAACGGGAAGGGCGCACGCATCGCGTTTGATCCGGTCGGAGGACCTGAGGTTTCAAAGATTTTAGAGGCTTTGTCATTTCTCGGCATTTTCTTTCAGTATGGAGCACTCGACGCGCGCGATGTGCAGGCTCCTGTGCTGGCGCTTCTGGGCAAGGATCTCACAATTCGCGGCTACCAGCTTTTTGAGATCACCAAAGATATGAAGCGCCTCGAGCAGGCCAAGCGGTTTGTCGTGAATGGACTCGCGTCCGGCGCGTTGAAGCCGGTGATCGCGAAGACGTTCAAATTCGATGACATCGTGGAGGCCTATCGTTTCATGGAGTCGAACACGCAGGTCGGCAAGATCGTCGTCACCGTTTAATGTTTGGACAGCACTCGATGGAACAAGGCCCACGTGTGCTGTTCCATCGTTCTAGGGACGCCGCGAACTTTGGTCGCCATCTTAACTCAACGGAATGCACGGTCTGCCAACGTGACCCGAGCGCAGGGAGGAGCGGCCCAGACCTCAATTCGCCAATCAAATTCTCGCTATGATGCTCAGTTGTCGGCGCGCTCTTGCGCACCGTGATAACGACGGAATGCTTCGGACGGCAATTCGCCGAACATCATATGATAGTCGTGTGCAAAGCGGCCAAAATGCCAGAACCCCCAGAGTGTCGCTGCCTCGGCAACTGAGTTCGCAGTTTTGATCGCTCGTCGCGCCCCGTTCATGCGAACGGCGCGGATATAAGTTGAGGGCTTCACACCGAGCGTTTCCTGGAAAGACTGCTGCAAAGCGCGCCGGCTAATGCCCAATTCCCGGCAAAGATCGGCAACGCACATAAAGTCGTGCGGCCATGCGGAGAGGAGATCGCGCGCATGGCCAACGATCAGCGCCCGCTTCGCAGTCGGAACATCAAACTTGTCTCGATAGCCGGCGGCGAGACTGCTGATGACCGCTGCGACCGCATCGCGCGACATCGACGACAGACGAACGGGATCGCACGGCGAAACCGGCGATTGCGTGAGAACTTCGCAGATGTCCGAGAAAACCCGGCGCACACGATATAATACAGTCGCATCGACGAAACGCAGGTGAGGCTTCACGAGGGATGGCCGAATGTCTTCAAGTTCCCCGCTTGTCAGCGCTCTGTGCAGATCACCCTCGTGCAGAACGAAACCGACGATGTCCAACCCCCGCGGCGAGAAAAATTCGAATGCGTCGTTTCCTGAGAATACGTGCAATTGCTGACCGTCGCACGGACGTCCACAGAAGGTCGCGCTGCCACGCAACGAAATCGGGGCTCCGACCGCAATTGTTCCTTCCGGAAGCGCCCCTGTCTGCTGCAACGAATTACTGGTGATTTCCCGAAATACCTGGATGCGATCGATCTGAGCTTCGAGAAACGATCCGCTGAAGCGCCCCGCTGAGATCTGATCGTAGGTTTGATTCCATCCGCGCAGCAGCGCCGCTTGCTCATCGATGTCGGATGTGTTGGCAGCGTGAATGACAGCCGCGTCGTCAGCAGGCGCGGAAGTTTCAACACCATTGCGATCCGTCAGCAAGTCCATGCTGCGATACGAACCAGTTCGTTGAAGCGGTCAGCCTGCGCCTTAGACTTAAGTCGAACGGGGTGCACGCATGCCGAAATCGGATAGACGACAGAATAGCGCATAATTACCCTCGTGCCCACTAGGACCGAGACTGCACGCGCTTGTGAAATGAGCGGATAGGCACACGCTCGCGGTCGGCAGCGGTCACAGGTACTGCGAACCGCAACACGCGACGCGCCCGAGATTGAAAAAATATAATAACGTTCAAGAGGATCGCTATGGAGACGACCGGACACGGCGGAGTCGAATACGATAAGGTCGGCAATGAGTATTTTGAAAAGCGGCAATTGAAACGCGGAGCGGCGGGCTGGCTGTTACTTGTCGGCCTCGGCGTCGCCTACGTGATTTCGGGCGATTATGCGGGATGGAATTTCGGCCTGGCGCAAGGTGGATGGGGTGGCCTGTTCGTTGCCGCGCTGCTCATGGCGACGATGTACACGTGCATGTGTTTCGCGCTCGCTGAACTCGCCACGATCGCGCCGACGGCAGGCGGCGGCTACGGCTTTGCGCGGCGCGCCTTCGGGCCATGGGGCGGCTTTCTTTGCGGTATCGCGATCCTGATCGAGTACGCCATTGCCCCGGCGGCCATCGCGGTTTTCATTGGCGCCTATTGCAAGTCGCTGTTCGGCATCGACGGCTGGGTCGTTTATCTGGCATTTTACGCGGTATTCCTCGGCATCCATCTCTATGGCGCCGGCGAAGCCCTGCGGCTGATCTTTGCAATCACGGCGCTCGCTGTTGTGGCGCTCGTCGTCTTTATTGTTACGATGATCCCGTACTTCGACGTCAACAATCTATTCGACATTGCGGTTACTGACGCGACCGGGGCGAGCCCGTTTCTGCCCTTCGGCTACATTGGCATCTGGGCTGCCATTCCCTATGCCATCTGGTTCTTCCTGGCCATCGAGGGCGTGCCGCTCGCAGCTGAAGAAACCAGCGATCCGAAACGTGATCTGCCGCGTGGATTGATCGGCGGGATCCTGGTGCTGCTCGCTTCCTGGGCCCTGATCCTGACCTTCGGACCGGGCGCCGCCGGAGCCGATGCCCTGAAAGAGTCGGGTAACCCGCTGGTTGCGGCGCTTGAGTCGGCCAAGGTCTTC
>DASZZA010000139.1:0-4028 GCA_035545135.1 Lacipirellulaceae bacterium
ATCCCGACGAGAATGACGTAACCGACGATCCACCATCGGAGCCAGCGGCCAGTGGGTTGCGGGGACTCGCGAGAACTCATGACATTCGCAGGATTGGCAGTGCGGATGGAGTTGTTTTGACGGACATAGCCCTCTTCGACATAGTGGGCGGTTCCCACCCTACTTCGACTCGTGTTTCAGGAGGTCCGTCGCGATGTACACCATGGACGGTACGCCGACGGCCAGCGTCTCTTCGATATCGGGATAGAACAGCGCCGAATGGAGCGACGTAGGCGGCACATGACTGGCGGCAAAGGCATCGAGGCGTTTCTGGTTCACAGCACCGAGCCGATACATGCAAATCGGCACATTTGGCTGTTGGTAGCGACTGAAGTCCTCGCCGCCCATCACGGCCTCGGCCTGCTCGACCGCGTCGTCGCCAAGGTGGTGCTTCAGAATGGTCGCAATTCGTTGCGTCAACTCTGGATCGTTAAATAGAGATGGAGTCCCTTCGCTAATTTCCACGGTTGGTTTCGGCGCACCAGCACTCTCCGCGGCGGCGTAGGCTTTGCGGCGGACCGACTCCTGCAAATGCTTCCGCACCTGCGGCGAAAAGCTGCGCAACGTAAGCTGCAGCCGGCACTCACCGGAGATGATGTTGTGCTTTGTCCCGGCGTGAATCGAGCCGACGGTGACAACGGCAGGGTCGGTAGGTTTCAGTTCTCGACTGACGATCGTTTGCAGGTCGAGAACAAGTTTGGCCGCAATCACGATCGGATCGATAGTCGCCTCGGGGCTCGCGCCGTGTCCGCCGCGGCCCTTAATGACAATATCGACGCTATCAACATTCGCGAGCATGTAGCCTGGGTGATAGGTGATCTTGCCGGTCGGAACGTCGGCCGAATCGTGCAGCGCAACGGCGAAGTTGGGCTGCGGAAATCGTGAAAACAACCCGTCTTGAATCATCGCTTCGGCACCTGAGCCCGTCTCTTCGGCCGGCTGGAATACGAAGTCGATCGTGCCCGACCAGGCATCGCGATGCGAAGCCAGGTATCGTGCGACGCCAATGAGGTTGGTCATGTGCACGTCGTGACCGCAGGCGTGCATCACTCCGACTGTGACGCCGTGGGCATCCTTCGTGCGGATCTTCGAAGCATACGGAAGGCCTGTCTCCTCGACGACCGGCAGTGCGTCCATATCCGACCTCAGCAGCAGCACCTTGCCAGACCCATTCTTGAGCACGCCCACCACACCGTAGCCGCCGACGTTGGTGGTCACTTCGGCGCCGGCGTCACGCAGCTCCTTGGCCATGCGGGCCGATGTTTCCTTCTCGTGCGTCGATAGCTCCGGCGTTTGATGCAGGTGGCGATACAGCTCGACAAGCGAAGGCATATTCTCGGTCACCCACTGGCGCGGGTCGGTCGTGTCTGCGGCCCGGAGAACAGCGTTAAGGCAAGGGAATGCCGCCAGCACGACAACGGCGGGCAAAAGCGCGCACAAAAAAGTATTGCCAAAGATGGGTCTTTTCGATACCTTTGTCGTATTCATCTGTTCTCTCTCATTGAGCCTGGCCGGGCAGTTTATCAATGCCGGCCAGGCAATTAGAAACTCTAATAAAGCCGCTTCCAAGGCACCCTCACCCCGGCCCTCTCGCAGAGGGAGTGGGGGATTTTGTTAGAGTCCCTTATATTTTAACAGGTCGCGAGGAGCACGGAGTGAAGCTGGATGGATTTCTGCTCATTGCCATTTGCTCCACGCTTCTGCGATCTTCGGTGCGATCGCTCGTAGTGCGCGCGAACGGTGGCTGAGTGCCTGCTTGACGCGACGGCCGAGTTCGCCAAACGTACGGTGGTACTCGACGATCTCGAACAAGGGATCGTATCCAAAGCCATTTGTTCCGACCGGCTCGAAGCGAATGCGACCGTAGCAAACGTCGTGGCTCTCAGCTTGAATGGCACCTGTCGGATCGGCAACAGAAATGTGGCACACATAATGTGCCAAGCGCTTTTCGAGCGGCGTGTCGCCGAGTTTCTCGAGCAGGCAGCGATTGTTAGCTTCGTCGGTCGCGTGGGGTCCCGCGAGCCGCGCGGAATAAACGCCCGGCGCGCCGCCGAGCGCATCGACTTCCAGGCCGCTGTCGTCTGCCAGCACCCAGCGACGCAAATGCACGGCCTGCTGCGACGCTTTGAGCCTGGCATTGGCGGCGAACGAATCGCCGTCCTCGGGGATCTCGAGGGCATCCGGCAGGTCGTCCAACGTCACAACAGGAATGCCAAGCGGCGCGAGCAGGTCCGCAAT
This sequence comes from Lacipirellulaceae bacterium, assembly GCA_035545135.1. Lineage (GTDB taxonomy): Bacteria > Planctomycetota > Planctomycetia > Pirellulales > Lacipirellulaceae > JABDGM01. Next base: position 2,278 of record DASZZA010000139.1, read on the forward strand.
TTCGGCACCCTTCTTGCGATTGTGCGTGCCGACGACGAGCGGAATTTGAGATTCAAACGCCAAGGTTTCGAGCCGTGGGTCAAGATGGCGAAATACGGTTTGCGTATCTCATAGCCTAAAGCACGGCGGTCAAGAAGGTAACCCGCTGCTTGCCAAGAATCAACTTACCCTGCGTAAGCGCTCGAAACGCTTCGCCGCGGGACATCGATGACTTGCGGATGCACGTCCATGGGAATGATTCGCTCGACGGTCACGTTCTTACCGTGACCTTTCAGGATTTTCACGTGCTTCGGATTCATCCCGGGCACAATCTGGGCCTGGTTCGTACTCATTGTCAGGCGCAACCTTTGCTCCTCTTCTTCCACGCGCCGCTGCGTTCGAGAATCGTTGCCAATGCCAGTTAGCGGATCGGCGGGCGTGTCGAAGCTCGCATCGAACATTTGGATGATTCGTTGCACCTCGGGAATGGCCACGACGCGACCATCCGGCAGCCTCTGCGTCGTCTGATCGAATGAGCCAATGGTGACAATGCTTTCGGTGCGATTATGGAACTCATAGGCCTCGAATCCATGGGCACGAAGCTCCTTTGTCAGCAAATGGGCGTTCTCCGCAGCTTCGACGAGTGGATTTTTTTCGTCCTTCTTGTGCAGGCTGAAAAATGACCTGATTGTCGGATCATCGTCCGAAGTTGTCTGCAGCATAGATTTGCCGCGGAATGTCGCGACTCGAATGGTCTGCCGCCCGGGGCAGTCGAGCAGGCAATTTTCGACGCCGTCGTTCATCTTGGCCACGAACGCATCGACGCCCTTGGGCACGAAGTATTCTCGTGGCAAGAGTGGGTTTCGGGTAAAAAAGGCCTGCGCCATAGGTCCGCGCTTCCGCGGTTTGCCTAGCTTTTCCAGTACGGCGTCTTCCCACTGACGAACCTGCGCCATGCTTTGTGTCGTTTGATCTGCATTAACATTGAGCGTATTGGGATGCAATGTTTTGACCTGGTTCAGCATTTCCTTGGCATCTGGACCATCGATGGCCCTTAAGTCCCCGACGAGCACTGCGATTTCTCGTTCTTCGTCGCCACGCCGATAGTGGCGGCGGACAGGTGAGCCGTACGCACCGGAGCGGCTACCATTCGCATCGTCATTGAATTTGAAACTCATCTCATCCACATAGACGTGTAGATGGAAACGGTCGCGCAACTCGCGGGCGAGGTCGTATGCCTGTTTCTCGGCGCCGCTGCCCGAAAAGCTGGCCGCCATGATGAGCCACGGTCCGCTCTCCTGGGTGAGGGCGAACTCGCCACCGCCCGACGCCGGGAGCCCTGGTTTGCCTTCGTTCGTATAACTCACCGAACGAACATCTGCGCGGCCGGCAGCTGAGGCGGATTGGGATGTACGGGACGCGCTCGGGTTGTCTGATGCGGAGCTGCTGTGGCTGGTTGGAATGAAATGCTTCCAGATTTGTGCGTTTGCCGCTCGGGCATTGGCAATCGCAGCAGCTAACGACGCGACCCAGACAAAATGACTCCACGTTTGTCGCATGCGCATTTCCCCTCTAAGGCGAACGGCGGTTCGCCGCGACCTTGAAGAAAAGTGTTGGGCGTCTCGTCGGCGCGTCTTGACCGGCACCGAAAAGACTGGCGAATGGCGCCGCTCGGCACGCGGCACAATCCAATCGGGCGGAAACTGTATCAAAGTGCCCGGCGCGTAGCTAGAGAAATCGACCCCCAGTGGTGCAACCGGACGGTAGTCTCG
>DASZZA010000140.1:0-1504 GCA_035545135.1 Lacipirellulaceae bacterium
TCGTCCAGCGATCGAACGGATGATTGTGGCACTGCGCGCATTGGATCCGCATGCCCAGGAAGACCTGAGCCACGTTTTCGGCGATCTTCAGCCGGTCCTGCTCCATCTGGTAATAGTTGGTCGCCGGATTTTCAAACGTGCCGCCGACGGAGCCCAGCAGTTTTTGCACCATCTGGTCGATGGGCACATTGCCGGCGATTTGCTGCTGCAACCAGTTGTAGTAAAGAAGCGTCGCCTTGTAGCTGACAGCGAGGCTGGAGCGCATTTCGAGCAGTTCGCTCCACTTCATTACCCACATGTCGACGAACTCTTTGCGTGCCAGCAGCCTGTCGATTAGCTTTTCGCGTTTTTTGGGGTTGGTGTCGGCAATGAATTTCTCGGTATCGGACGGTGTTGGCAAAATGCCGCAGACGTCGAGGCTCACGCGGCGAATAAACTCGGAATCAGTGCAGAGTTCGGAGGGCTGGATGCGGAGCCGGCGGAGCTTGGCGTCGACCAGGTCGTCGACGTAGTTGTTGGCGGGCACTTCTTTCCACTTGAACGCAAGGTTTTTCGGCAGCACGATGAACGGTACGCCGACCGTTTTCTTTTCGTAGCGGGCCATGACGAAGGCCTCGCCTCGATTGGCGGCGGTGACCTTGCCTTCCTTCGTAATGGGGGCTGCGTTGTCGTTGCTGGTGAGGAAAACGGCGAGGTCTGTCACGTCGCGGTCGGTGCCATCGGAGTATTTCGCTCGCACCGTGAGTTGCTGCGTGTCGCCGACTTCCATCAGTGCTGCGGGCGGATAGACTTCGACGGCATCGATCGCGGGAACTTTGCCCTTGTCGGCCGGTGCGCCAGCTTTGAGCCAGCGGACCAATGTGTTGTAAAGCGGATCACCCTTCTTCGTGGGACTACCGCCGCTGTGCGGAACCTGGCCAGTGGCCTTTTTGATCAGCAGGCACTCGGTCGGGATCGAAAGATCGATGCGCCGCTCGGGTTGTTCGTGCGTGATGCGGTAGTAATCGCCATCGGGATCGAAGCCAAACAGCGAAAGGCGGAACCCGTCTTTGCCGCGAGCCGAGCCGTGGCAACTGCCGGCGTTGCAGCCGGCTCGCATGAAGACGGGCATCACGTCAAGCTTGAAGCTAATCGGCGGATCGGTGGCGGCGTGCTTCACACTGATCGGCACATCGACGCTCGATGAATCGTAGGTGACCGTGAGTTTGCCATCGCCATCGGTCTTGGGCTGGAAGCAATTAGCCTTGCGCGTGACGTGGTCATTGCCGTCGAGCTTCCAGGTTGCTTTGTCGGTGACGTCGCGTGTGATGCCATCGGCGTACTCGGCTTGAACGATGACCGACTGCGAATCGCGGACCGAGGTGAGTGAGATTCGTTGCGGGTAGACGTGGATCGCGACGACACTTGCGTTCTCTTTGGGAAGGCGTTGGGGGGAGGGCAATTGTCGAGCGACCAAGGCACCCTCACCCTGCCCTTTCCCAGAGGGAGACGGTTCTATTGCGGG
>DASZZA010000141.1:0-6480 GCA_035545135.1 Lacipirellulaceae bacterium
CCCTTCGCAATCTGTCCTTGCGAAAGCGCCAACAAATCCTGCTGACGTGCAAGTTCTACCTGAACATTCGATAAACGGTTGAAATCGCTCACACCATCGCGATAGCGTTTGGTCGCAACGTCCACTGCGTCTGTGGAAACATCCGCGCCCGTTTGGAAAGCGCGAGCCTTTTCATGGCTGTACAAAAAGCCTGCGACAGCGTCTTCCGTTTCTTCATTCGCCAACAATACCTTTTGCTGGTAGTTGTAAATCAGCTCGTCGAAACGTGCTTGCTGAAGCTGAATATTTGCGCGCAGTCGGCCGTAATTGAGGATATCCCAGCGAAAGCTGGGGCCGACCGCGCCGCCCCAGGATTTCGACGTAAACAGGTTGCTGAATTTTTCCGAGTTGACGAAAATCGTGCCGTCGATGCTGATATGCGGATAAAGATCGGCCACAGCCACGCCAATTTCCTCGCACTGGGCGGCCAGCTCGCGTTCGGCGCGGCGAACATCGGGCCGCTGTCGCAACAGGTCGGCCGGAATCCCCAGCGCTAAATCAGGCGGCGGGACAGGTATCGGACCTTTTCCGAGCATTTGGCTCAGGTCCGCAGGCGGCATGCCTAGCAGCACCGACAACCGATTCATCGCCTGACGGCGACCCAATTCCAAATCCGGAATGAGTCCTTGAATTGTGGCCAAGTCGGCCTGCGCTTGTGGCAGGTCCAAATCGCTGGCGATCGTTCCTGCCTTGAATTTGATTTGTGCGAGCCGCACGCTTTCTTGTTGAATCGCTAAGTTCTGACGCGCATATGCCAGACGCTGCTCAAACGTTCGATAATCGACGTACGCCGATGCCACGTCGGCGACGAGGATCACCAGCACGTCGTCGTAATCTTCGATTTGGGCATCCAGCCGGTCATCGGCCGCCGCCAGGTTGCGGCGAAACTGACCCCAAAAATCTAATTCCCACGCCAATTGCCCCCCTAAGATCCAGTCGTTGAAAAACCGCTGATTGTTCAGTGAGCGGTTCGCGACATTTTCACTCTCTGCAATGCGTCGATAACCGCCGAACGCCTGTTGGAGTTGTGGAAAAAGGTTGCCGCTCGCAATGTCGCGTTGCGCTCGCGCCTGCAGCACGCGCATGCCGGCTGAACGCACGGTTAAACTTTGCGAGTATGCTGTCTGGATCAATGCGTCTAACACCGGATCGTTAAACGCGACCCACCACAGTTCGTCGCGACGAGCCCACGTGCTTATATGCGGGTTCCCCTCGTCAATCCATTTCGGAGCTACCGGCGCAACCGGTCGGCAGTAGTTGGGACCAACCTTGCAACCATTGCGAAGCCAGCCGAACTGTGCTCTCACCGATTTTGGTTGGCCGCACGCAAAAGCGACGCCGCAAATTGCGACCGCCAGACATCGAAAGTGATTCGGCGATACGTTGAATAAGCGCATATCAGGCGGCGTAGGTCCCAGAAGCGCGAACCTTGGCTGTGGTCGTCCACTCCGGCACGACATCCTTCGCTATCGACACAACCGCACCTGATGGTACGGCTGATTCTCGCGTTCCAAACCTCTTATCGCCCCTCAAGGTTCGGGCTATACCGCCTGTAACGACCTTAACGGTCGTTCCGCCCCTTCGCAGCGTATGCAATGCTGAAACGGCTCGAAACTGCGTTGGTTCACCGGAAACTGGTAATATGTATCGGTTCTGCCGAAGTTTCCGAAGGCGGCGAAATTAGCGGGTAATTCACCATTAAACGCACCATTTACCTCGCTGCACTGCCGGCTTTATATGCGGCGCCCGTATTCGTTTCCATTGATTGGAGAGCATTCGACCGTCCCGCTAGAATGGGCTCGGTATTGTCGACAAATGCATTCCTACTAAAAAGCGGAAACAGAGCCAATTCGGAGAAACGGCGCTTGCCGCCCAGAGATTACCCACCCGCTGATTCAATTAGCCCCGGGGGCGCTAGCCCTCGGTTTTGATACTAAGTCTGTACGACGCCATACAATGTCCAACATCCGAGTCCGCCGCGCGTTGCTAATCACGATCGTCCTTTGTCTCGCCCACCATCAGCTATCAGCCCAGGGCGCGGAGGATGTTGGCGCAGGGCTCGCCAAGCTGATGCGCCAGATTGGCCAGGCCCAAAGTCGTTCCGATGAAGCGTCCGTAATTTCACTAGCGGACAAAGCGACGCGATTGCTGGGTTCCCGCGCCGGCATACCGGGTACGCCTGCCAAGATCCGCCGCGTTCCGCCGGATGTGCCGCTATTGACCCAGTCGGAAACTGCGGCCGCATTCAAACCGTATGAGCGAGCAATCCTGCGACGCAAGTGGTGGCGAATTGGCGACGATCCAACGCGCTCCGCACATCCGCTGCGCGAAACGGCGTCCGTCGTCCTGGGATGCACTTTCGCGTGCCGCGCCGAGTGCGACGACTCCAACACAATCCGCGAGACCGCCAAGAGCGCGGGTGATTATCTGGTTTGGGCCCAGGAGCAGGCAGGCCGCGGACTATTCCCATTTCCCGCACGAAGGGATGCCAGCGAACGGTCGTTCGTTGTCGCAGCGCGATTCATTCAGAAAGCGGAGTCGCTCGGACGGCTCGACGAGGTCGTGCACAACGGCTGGATCGTTGACGACCTCGGCGACGGCGGACTGCAGTACGATAACGGTGTCTGCGGCGTTGCCATCCTCGAACTCTATCGCCTGACTCACGACGCCAAATACTTGGAATCGGCGCGGCGCGCCGCCGATTGGGCCCTTCGTCAGCCGGTTGTTCCCAATTGGAATTACAACAGCTTCAGTGTATTTCTGCTTGCCGAAATGGCACGTGATACGGGCAACGCAAAATACCTTAAGGCCGCCGTCAAAAAAGCCCAACTAGGCGTCTATCCTGGTCAGCTTACCGAAGGCGCACATCGGGGCCGCTGGTTCGATCCCCACAACGCAGAAATTACGTACCACTACATCATTGTGCGTTCGTTGGTGTCCCTCGCCGCAGCGCTGAAAGACGGATCGCCCGAGCGGCAACAAGCTGCCAGCTCGCTGCTGCTTGCCTTACGTGCCCGTGATCCGGAATTCACGAGCAAAGAAATCCCCGACGTAGAATCGGCTTTAGAAGCCCTCGTGCTCTTGCAGCAATACTTTCCCGATTCGACTCGCACGATTGGTGAAGCGCAACAAACCGAAGCCCTCCGCGCCGTCGCATCGTACTGCATTGTGAAAGTTCGCGCCGGCGGATTACCTGTGGCTCCCGGCGCATGGGGCCGGTATCTTTACCTGGTGCGAGCACATTCAAAGCCGCACTAACGAAACCTCTCCCTTTGGGAGAGGGCAGGGTGAGGGTGCCTTATTCGCCGGCAAGTTACCCTCACCCCCAACCTCTCCGAGTGGGCGAGCGGGTAATGGGATACGTACTAATACGTTCCGACGTCGCGCCCCTCGCGCGCTGCAAACGGGAACGGATCGCGGTCGCGATCCCATAGCCGCAGCGTGGCCGCATAACTTTCCATGACGGGGCGCCCGGTTGTCCGCAAGTAGTATCGCATTTCCGGACTCATCTTCGATTCCGAAACTTCATCGTAGTAAATCCACACGCGATCGGCCGTTTCAAAGATCCGGCTGAAGGCCTCAGGATTAGTGACCAAAAGTCCGCCACCCCAACGATCGCGGATGAAGTCGCCATCGCGATAGGGGATATCGAAATAGAGCACGTTGCTGGAAAGATAATAGTCCAGTCCTCCCAATTCCACGGCCGCGGGCGGCGCCGCCGGCGACACAACCACATCGCGACTTGTCGCGTGGTCGCGAATGAAGCGCGCCACCTGCGTCGTTCCTTTGGTCAGGTGTTCCTCATTGGGCCAAAGCACTTGTGCATATTGTTGCCCGGTCAGCAATGTAAGCAGCACCATCAACGACAGGGCGACCCGCAGCACCGCTGGCCGCGCAAATCGATTGCCGAACGCCGTGGCCATGGCATGGGCAATATCGAAAGCGCTCGTAACCGCCAGTATTAGCAGTAGCGGATACATGGGAGACGTGTAGCGCACCGATATCTGGCGAATCAACACGGTCAATTCCACCAAATACATGAGAACCGAAACGAAGAGAAAGAATCTCCACCAGTCGCGCCGCGCGACGCTGTAAATCAACCCGGCAAAAAAGAAGAACGTGTACACGAAGTGCACCCGCGCCGATCCAACGAAAAATCCGCCAAGGAATCCCGTAACAAAGCGCAAGTGCGGCTTGGCGATCGAGTCGGTCGTCGTTCCCAACGCGATGTATGGAGTCAGGCACTTCACGTAGAAAACAAAGACATCGAAAAAGAAAACGCCCAGCGTTGCCGCTGCGGCGACAAGCAACGGCCAGTCCTTACGAAGCGAAAACGGCCGGTAAAATATCAGGAATCCCAGGGCGAAAATGGGAACTAGAGCCACCATCATCTCCTGGTTGAGCATGGCGGCCGTCAGAGCGATGAAAAAAGAATATCGGTACCCAACTTTTCCGCGCTGCACAAAGCCCTTATAGAACAAGTAGAAACATAACAGCGTGAGAAACTGCACGACCACGTAAAAGCGAATGGCGCGCGACATCACGATCAGCCATTCGTCGCACGCCATCAGCCCCACTATCAACAGGCTCAAATCGTCGCGCTGCGTGAGTTGCTTGGAAACTACAAACGCGAGCGGTAGCAGCGACACGCCGAACAGCACCGAGAACAGCTGCGCGGCACTAATCGAGTCGCCGAATACCTCGAGCCACAGTGCAGCCGCGTAATGGTAAACCGGCGAACGGGTGTACCAGATCCCCGACGTGCCTTCCGGCGCTCCGCCCGTCCGCATGATGCCGCGAACCACGTCCAGCGATGTGTTTTCGTCCGGAGATAAATCGGGTACCGGCAGCCCGCGCGTTCGCAACGCAAAGCCGCCCACGACGATCGTCGCCAGAATCGTTGCGACAACAAATTGATGCGAGCTTGCTTTCCGAACTCGTTCGTACACGCCACGAACAAATCGGACGAGTGAACTAGCGGCGACCAAAATGGACCCGACGGCCAACGCTATGAGGGAAACGTACGAAACGACCGGATGGGCCCACGCAAGCGCGACAACCAACAGAGCCAGCAACCCTATGGGCACGAATCTCCATCCGTTCGCCCAAACCTCATGCCGCCGCACGCCGCATATCCAAATGCCCATGAGCGAAAAATAGAGGGCCAAACAAAACGCGACGAGGCTAATCAGCGACGATCGGTAGTCGGTCAAGAACAGGGCAACCTCGTTTTCGGCGTAGCGATGCGTCAACACTGCAATTAGCGCCATGGCAATTGTGCCCGGCAAGATGAGTGCGGCTGCTGAACACCAATCACTTGCGTTCTGCAACTCATCAGACGGTAGCCACCATCGACCAAGTCCAAAGACTACAGCCGCCACCACACAAACGCCCAGCAACAGCACAAAACCATAACGCCAAGCCGCAGCGATGTAGTCGTACACCGCCGCGTCGCCTTCAAATTGCCGCGACAGCTGGTTAAGCCCGTTTGCCCCCAAATCCAGAGCAGGCATACCAGCGCCGGCGCCCGCATACCAATTCGCGCTCGGCTCCGAAAGCGACGTCCAACTCTGGCCCGTCGATACGGGAGAGCTTTCCGTGCCGTTCGGTCCGTTCTGCCACCCGTCGAGGAAGAACTTCGGCGGCTCGCCATCGAGAGTGGGTTGTTCATTGGCGATCGGTCGCGATAGCCGTACGGCAATCGTGTTCGTGCCGCGCCGCAACAGCCGCGACACCTCGTATACTTGCAGCCTTTCTACGTTCTGCTTGGTTTTATCTGGGTCGCCAATCAACCGACCGTTGATCATCACTCCGGCTGCGACATTGGCTGACACGCGTATAAAAGCCGAGCCGTCGATGTCCGCTACATCCCATTGGCCGCGCAAACAGATATCGCCCGCCTTCGTCGACTTCCCAGTAATCCAATGTCCATGCGGCGGCAAAGCCAACGCGGCCGTTCGCAGCCGGCTGTATATCCGTTCGTGGATCGCTCCGAGCCCCTTCGCCATCGACCAATACTGGTCCGAAAAATCGGTCTCGTACCACACCAGGCCTTCGCGACTTTCCGGCCGGCTACTTACCCTCCACGCGCCTTTGCCGGTGGCGAGATGGATTGCTCGCTCGGGCGTTATTTGTATCGTGCCTTCAACTGCAATCCGCGGATGCGTGACGCTGCTGCCGACAGCTATGGCAATTACATTCCGCCCGGCCACGAGATACTTCCCGATATCTTCGTAAACGCACATCTTCCAATCCGGCACGCTAGTGACAGCCAGCGTGGACTCAATCGGCGCCCGATACACCCGCGAATTATTGAGCGGTTGGCTGATCTGCGACTTCAATCCGTCGCCCAGCCCCTTCGCGTTGTTCGTCGGCGTGTCTTCACGCGAGACGAGGCGGCCGTTGACGTATAAATCGAAGCTGCTATCAGCAGAAAGCCGC